>DATNDM010000145.1:0-4780 GCA_035553235.1 Pyrinomonadaceae bacterium
TTGTAGCCTTTCGCTGACATTCCCTTCTTGATGATGCGGTGATAGACCTTCTCAAACAGTCGTGGCACGGCCGTCATGACCGTCGGCGCCACTTCGCGCAGATTTTCTCCAACCTGATCGAATGACGCCGCGTAGTAGACCGACACGCCGCAATAACAAAAGACGTAAAAGCCGTCGCGCTCGAAGATGTGCGACAGCGGCAACACTGACAGCGCTACATCAGTCGCCGTGATCGGCAAGCCTTTCGAGATCGAAACGACGTTCGAGGCGAAGTTGTTGTGCGTCAACATCACGCCTTTCGGCTCGCCGGTAGTGCCTGACGTGTAAATGATCGTCGCGAGATCTTCAGACCTCACAGCTTGCAAATAGGCGTCGAACGCGCCCGGACGTTGCTCCGCGAGCGCGCGCCCGTTTTGTTCCAACTGCTCGAGAGCACAGCCGTGCTCGACGTCTTCCGCGACTTCCGGCTCGAAGAAGATCAGGTGCTCGAGCGGTCGCCTGGCGAGCACTGGTTGCGCGTGTTTGTAGAGCCGGCGCGTGGAAATGAAGATACCGCGCGCGCCCGAGTCGGCGAGGATGTATTCGATCTGATCGAGGGCCTGCGTTGTGTAGATGGGAACGTTGATCGCACCGAGGCTAAGAATCGCGAGATCGGCGATGGACCACTCAGGTCGGTTCTCCGAGAGCAGCGCGATGCGATCGCCTGGTCGCACGCCGAGACCAGCCAGACCGAGAGCGACGTTCTTCACGCGCTCGACAAATGTTGCTGCCGGGATGTTGTGCCACTTGCCTTCAGAACGGTAATTGAGTGCGTCTTGTTTGTTGTGACGCAGGACTGCTTCGAGGATCAGACCCGGAACGGAAGACAAGCTCAGGATTCTCCTTTTTGTGAACTTTGCTTATCCACAGATTACGCAGATTACGCAGACTATCTAAACCTTATCCAGACTCTGCCTCGTTCTGTGTAATCTGCGTAATCTGTGGAACTGCTTCGCTGCTTCTGCGGCGTTTGCGTCGCGGCAGCGGGGGCGCGTCTTCAACGCGTCCATTGAGCGTCGCCATTGCCGCCAGCACGAGGAACAGCAACGCATTCGACGTCGTGTGCAACGTGAAATCGAAGAAGCTGTGCACCAGTACAGCGAAGCACCCACTCAAGGCCGCGAGCGCCACTCCACGCCGGAAATCATCGTGCGACCGCGCGCGCGCAATCGCCTTTGCAAACAGTAACAACACAAAACTCAGCGCCAGCACCGCGCCAATGATGCCCGCGTCAGACAGCACTTGCAGATAATCGTTGTGCGCCTGCTCGAGCCGGTACAGACCATTGCGCGTGTCGTACTTCGTGTAGATCACGCCAAACGCCCCCAGCCCGGTGCCGATATACGGGTGCGCCTTGATGATATCGAGCGTCACGGCCCAAAAATGCGCGCGGCCCGTCGTCGGATCGTCCGTGTTCACGGTGTCGATAAAACGAGTGATCGAAAACTCACCGCCCAGCAGTATGACGCCGAGGAACAGTCCGACCAGCAACGCACCTGTCATCCCGAGCCGCCCCAGCACATGTTTGAAACGATGCCTCGTTCTGCGCCGGTGTTCACTCGGCTTACGCCAGATCGCCGTCACGATCATGAGAAAGAAGATCTCAGCCACAAGGCTGATGATGCCGCCGCGCGACGCCGTCATCACCAGCGCCACACCCATCAGTCCCGCGAAGAACAGGTAGATGATGCGCTTCTCTTTGTCGACCGCGCCCGCGAACAGCAGCCCGAGCGGCAACGCAATCGTTAGTTCCATGTAACCCGCGAAGTGGTGCCTGTTGATGAAAGGACCAAATGCCGTGCTCTGGTTCAACTCGCGAAACCAGTAGACCTTCGTTGGACTCGTAATCGACTGCGTCAAACCCAATATCGCGAGCAGAAAACCGAACACCATGATCGTCCGCACCAGCAACTGCAAACGATGACGCGTGTCGATAAACACGAGCGTCGCGGCGAAGTAGACGAGCAGCGACGACAGTTGGACCAGCACCAGCCTTGTTGAATTCGGATCGAGAGATAACGTGTTGACGAGCGGGATCGCAGTCGCGCCGCCTGAACTCACGTCGCGCAGCGGCAGCAGTTGCACGAGCCCGAGCACGAGCCCGCCCAGCAACGGAAGTTGCAGCGCATTACGACTGAGTCGGAAAACTCCGAGATTAAAACTGTCGACCACCCACAACACGAGCACTGTCAAAGCGCCGAGATTGAACAGTCCAAGCGCCCAGTAATGGACCGTTCCGTATGCGAGCGCCGACATCACGATCGCGACGCAGATCACGAGAAACGCAAAGCGGCTCGCCAGCGTGTGGCGGATGCGATAGCCGCGTTCCGACGAAGCGTGATGCACGACCGGCGCCGTCGTTTCCGCAACGACTACGCTAGTTTCTTCGTTTGAGAGTGAAGTCGTCATACCAAACTGATCCAAAAATCGGACAGATCGGATTGTCCTCGTTCGTGCAAGTGAAGCGCACGACTTTCAACATGATTGCCTGGGTCTTGTCCTTCGTTTTGAAACTAAAATTGTTGGCCTGCCAATCGTTCGTGCCGGTCGGCGCCATGGTGGACTGAGCGAGGGCCTCGCCGGTATTTGCGTCGACGATCTGAATCTGTGGAGCAGCGCCGGTCTCGAGTTTGTCGGTCGCGACGTAAAACCCAAAATCGTATTCCTTGTTCGGGTTCACGGCGATGAGTTGCGAGGCATTGAGATCCTGAATATTCGTGCGCACCTGAAACGCGAGTCGCAGGCTGCGCTCGCCGCTGTGACTCTTGTTCGGATCGATCCCGATCTGCATCATCGGCGCGCCTTTTACGTACCAGCCGAAAATGGTGTCGCCGGCATATGCGACCGGCTCCTCGAAACTGCCGTCGAAAATCTGATCGATCTGCATGTGAAATTTCTCGCTCATGATGTCGTTCCAGACCTGGAGCGCATCGTGATAGCGCAACTTGGTGATCAGATTCCTGATGATCTGTTCACCCACGTCTTTGTTCGCTCGTTTCTCTTCAGCGGTCAAAACGTTCCAGAGACGCAGGCCCTCGTCGGCGCGATCGCGGCCGAGCAGGTAGAGCGCAAAATTTGCGCGCGCCGGCGAGCTTTCCCCGACCGCAGTCTTCAGTGCGTCGGGATCGTTGCTGTAGATCTCCCAAACGAGATTGAAGAGTTGCGGGAGCAGTTCGATATCGGCTTGACTGGCGAGACGCAGTTCCGCAAACGCTTCATCGTAACGACCGTTTCTGAGGTAGAGATTGCCGAGATACCAGTGCGGATAAGCGTAAGCAGGTGCGAGTGCGACGGCGCGTTTGAGCGCGAGTTCTGCCTGCGCGGGATTGCCCACCTGTTCCTGCGCGGTGCCGAGCGTCATCCAGAAGCGATAGTCGTTGGGCGAGAGGCTGACGGCTTTTTCGTATTCGGCAATCGCGCCGACTTGTTGATCGAGGGGCAGAATTTTTTGTGAGACTTGCGCGATGCGCCAGTGCGCGAGCGGATCGTCAGGCGCAAGGCGCGCGGCGAGGTGAGCGGCGTCGAGCGTCCCTTCGCTCGGATCAAAATACTCGGCGAGCGTGTTGCCGAGATACCAGCGTACGACGAAGTAAGACCAGACGAATGCGGCGAGCAGCAGCAGGATCAAGAGGATCTTGACCGGCAGTTTGCGAACGCTGATGTGGGCAATTTCATGTGCCATTCTTTTATTACTAGCCGCGGATTTTCGCGGATGAACGCAGATCAGCGTTTATCCGCGAAAATCCGCGGCCTACTTGCTTGAGCTTAGATCCTCCATCGTGATGCGCATCCGCTTCACCTTGATCTGTCTTTCAGAGCACGTGCGCAGGACTTCCTGAACACGTTCTTCAGTCATCTTCAGGCTTGAAATCACGACTTCGTGGATCTCGTGCTGTGTGCAGACGCTGCCGAGGTCTCCATTGCCGCCAAACACGCGCAGCCCGTGAATCACTTTTCCACTCTTCGCGGGATCGTCGTCTAAAAATCCTATGGGCGCCAACTGTAGCGCACGATTGTTTCGTAACTCTCGCAATAACAGCTCGCCCGCGTCGCCCGCACCGTAGATCAACACACGCCGCCCATCGTTTTTACTGACCACAGGCAACAACTGCCGAAACACCCTGAACGCAAGACGACTGCCCGCCAGCAGCAGAAACATCAACACCGCATCGATCGCAAATACCTTCCGCGAGTAACCCTCAAAACGAAACGCAAACAGGATCAGAATCAAACTCGCGACTGAACTCAGCACAACCGCTTTGCCAAACACGATCAAGTCGCTCATGCTCGTGTAACGCCAGAGTCCGCGATAGACACCCATCACGAGAAACACTGACATCTTCATGAACACGAGCACCGGCAACGTGCGAATAAACAACTGCCACGCGGGACTGTTGGGCGGAAAGTTGATCGCATACGACGCCCAGTACGAAAGAATGATCAACACCACGTCGAGCAACACTTCGAAGATGCGACGCTTGTAAGAAAGATCGATGAGAAACGCATAGAGCTGTTTTTCTTTGAACGCGAGATCAGCTTCGCTCTCGTCGTAAACCTTCACGCCCGCGAGATACACGCCGACGAGCGTCAGCACGATCGTGAAGCCCGCGATAGCCGCGAGACTCACGTCTAGTCGCGCACGTTGCACGAGTATCGCGAGCACGCCTGACAGCGCCGCAAAACCGTAGAGCATCCAGACGGCGTGACGCTCAGACATTCCCAGCGCGACCAGCCGGTGCGA
>DATNDM010000146.1:0-6920 GCA_035553235.1 Pyrinomonadaceae bacterium
AACTGCTTCCACTCATCGAAGGTGAATTTCGCTTTACTCGCAAGGATTTCTCGTGAAATCGCGCCGCGCGGATTGTCGCCCTCCTGGACCATGTACTTCGGAAACTGTTTTGGATCCGGATTGCCTTCACTCGTCAGTAGAAAAGGACTGGTATTGCAGTTTTGCATCCACCCGCTTTTCGGGTTTGTGAGTTGCGGCAACTCGTCGATGGTGTGATAACCCTGCCATTCCGTCGCCGGATCGCTTCCGTCCACGGGCTTGGTCCAGTCGAAACGCGGATCACGCTTCGGCACTGCGCCGTTGTAGAGGTACCACGTGTTTCCCTGGCGGTCGGCATACATGACGTTACCGAACAGCATGTTGAGCGGCGCAATTGCGCGCTTCAGCTCGGCGAGCGATGTGGCGCGTGTCATGTCGTACCACTCGCGCAGCCAGCCATCCGATTCAAACTTCGCCATGCGCAGCGAAAGCAGTTTCCCATCGCGTGCCGCGACGATCGGGCCGTGATGTGTTTTGCGCATCGTGAACTTACGCGTCTCAATACCGGTCGCGGTCTTGACGCGAATCTCTTCGACGTGCTCAGTCGCGAGGCGATAAACTTTGCCGTACTTATAAGCGAGCGGACGAGTGGGATCGTCGAACGTTTCGATATAAACGTCTGATGAATCTGCCGCATTGTCAGTACTGACCCAGCCGCCGTTTTCGTTGTGACCGACGTACGGCAGCGGAAAGCCGAAGCGTGTGTAACCGGTGAAGTTCCAACCCTCGTCGCTATGGACGTGACCTTCGTAAACCTGCCCTGAACCAAAGAACGGCAGATGAGGATTAATGAACAGCATCGCGTAACCACTCGCGCTTTTCGATGGACCAACGACCCAGCCGTTCGAACCGGTGTGTTCTTTCAGACCGTTCTCGATCGACGCTGTTTGCTGTTGTGCACCCCGCAGGCCTGGATCACGTGCGAAGCCGTTCTGGTAGTAGTTGTAACGAATGAAAGCGAGCGTGTACCACGGTTCGATCTTCGTCAATAGACGCGGTTTCACTTCGGGATGATGCGCGAGATAGTAGTTGAAGCCGGCGGCGAAAGCATCGCAGAGCGAACGCATGTGTTGGTCGAGACGGGCGTATTCCTCCTGCGCGAGCCGTGGGATGCCGAGTGCACGGTTCAGTCGGTCTTCATTGAGCGACTTCTCGCCGTACAGCTCGGACGCTCGGCCCAACGCGTTGATGATATTCTCCTCGACACGCCAGAAATTATCTTCAGCTTGAGCGTAGGCAAAGCCGAATACCGTGCTCGCGTCCGTGCGACCAAAAACGTGCGGGACGCCGTAGGTGTCGCGATAGATCGTTACTGTGCTCGCGAGTGAATCGTCGGTCGGATTATTTACGAGTGACTCCGCGTGACAGGACAGCGCGACCAGCAGGAGCGCGCCGAGGGTAGAAGCGATAGTGCGAGTAATGCGTGGCATTGTTGTTCGCCGATTACGCACGGGTGGCCACGGAGGGCCACACCTACAATGTTTATTCGTTGATCTCGCCGGGCACGATCTCCGCGGTGAAGTAACTTGCTGGTCGAATCGGAATTCCCGCCATGCGCCGTAACATCACGATCTGTCCAACGTGTGTGAGTGCGTCGCCGATCGGTCCTTGCACGAACTTCTCGACCGGAAAAGCGAGCGGCGCTTCCGACGCCAGATACGCATCGAGCTCCCTCACTGCGGAGAAGAACCGTGCAGTCTCTTCTTGCCACGGCAACGGCGCAGACTGTAGCTGGACCATGTTGCCCTTGAGCAGATGAAGCGAGCCTTCGAGCAGATCGCCGATGTGGGCCAGAAGCTCGCCCGGAGTGCGTGTCGTTTCGAAAGCACGAAACGTGGCGAAGCCCTGCGGCGCATCCTTAACTGCTATGCCGCCTCGATACGCCACCGTCGCCACCATGTGACGCAACACATCACGTTTCAAGTCTGTGGACATGCGGCGACGAGGTTATCACTCATCGCGCAGCGACGCCATATCGATCGAGAAGCGATACTTTACGTCTGACTTCAGCATGCGATCGTACGCTTCGTTGATCTTCTGAATCGGGATTACTTCGACATCAGCGGTGATGTTGTGCTCACCGCAGAAGTCGAGCATCTCCTGAGTTTCCGCAAGACTGCCGATCGCCGATCCTGACAAACTGTGGCGGCCGCCGATCAGCGAGAAGGCTGGAACAGCAAGCGGCTTCGGCGGTGCACCAACAAGCGTGACGGTACCGTCGCGCGCGAGCAGATCCAGATAAGCGGCGATGTCGTGTGCAGCGGAGACAGTGTCGAGGATGAAGTCGAAACTGCCCGCGTGCTTTTCCATCTCATTCGCATTGCGCGAGACAACCACTTCGTCGGCGCCGAGTCGCTGTGCGTCCTCCTTCTTATCAGGAGAGGTAGTGAAGACTACGACGTGCCCGCCGAGTGCATCCGCAAGCTTCACGGCCACGTGGCCCAGTCCACCGATACCCACGATTCCGACTTTCTTGCCTGGCCCAGCTTGCCAATGACGCAGCGGCGAGAAAGTCGTGATGCCCGCGCAGAGCAGTGGAGCCGCGGCTGCCGGATCCAGGTTCGACGGCACGCGCAACACGAAGCGTTCGTCGACGACGACGCTTTCGGAATAGCCGCCGTACGTGACGCCGCCGAGGTGTGTGTCGGGCGAGTTGTAAGTAAGAATGTTGTTTGGACAGAACTGCTCGAGTCCATCCTGGCATTCTTTGCATGTGCGATCTGAGTCGACGAGGCAGCCGACCGAGCCGAGGTCGCCGACTTTGAACTTCGTCACGGCTGAACCGACTTTCGTGATCCGGCCGATGATCTCGTGACCAGGCACGATCGGATACACAGTCGGCATAAACTCGACCCACTCATTGCGCACCGCATGTAGATCCGAATGACAGACGCCGCAGAAAAGGATTTCGATCTGCACGTCGTGTTCGGTCGGTTCGCGACGTGGGATCGTCATCTTGCTGAGCGGCGATGTTTCACTCGCGGCGGAATAAGCCTTTACGTTGAACATAGATGAATACTCCTACCAAAATCCTAAGCGGTTTTTGTGTCTTTTTGTGCTTTTTGTGGAGAAAAGTCAAACTCGTTCAGGAGGCGCGTGGATGACAAACCTTAATCGTTGCTGCGCGCGCACTTGAACGCTTCGACGAAGCGGCGCACCTTGTTGGGCTCTTCCGCAAGGATCGCGCTCAGGATGGGCACACGTTGTTTCCGATAAGCGACGGCAAGACGATTGACGATCGATTTGAGTGATTTGTTGGCCGGACGATAGTGGTATTTCGACTTGTCAGAATCGGTTTCGATCAGTCCGATGGCCTCGAGTGAGGTCAACTGTTCGCGGGTGGTGTCGTTCTCAAAGCCGAGCTCGTTTGCGACTTCCGCAAGCGTGAAGGGCCGCGGCTGTTCGCGGTGCAGTAACAGAAGAACCTCCAATTTCGGAACCGTTTGGATTTGTTCTCTGATAAATCTAGTGATGACCGCAGAATTCTGTTGTTTCGTCATCTGTTGCGTATTTTAATGCTTGTTACAAATCGAGGCGCCTGGCGGCGCCTCAACTGTCCGGGCTGGATGTGACTGTTCGTTGCGTTGATGCTCGCCCAGCTAATTCGAGCAGTCAACAATCACATCGTGATTGAGCGAGAACATCGTAAGAAAACTTCGACTTGCGTACATCCGTCTTTTTACCTAGCGGGCGTGAGTGATTTCACCTAGCGCGCGCCCTTCTGTGGCTGCTCGAAAACGTAGCGCGCGATCTCAACTCGATTGCTGAAACCCTTTTTATCGAGGATGTGGCTGATGTGGTTCTCAACAGTCCGCACGCTAATCTCGAGTTCGGCTGCGATTTCTTTATTTGATAAGCCACGCGAAACGGCGAGCGCGACTCGGTTTTCCGCGTCTGTCAACGCTTCATCCTGAAACGTCACGGCAGTGTCCTCGAGGTTTCCGGAACTAACGAGCCGTGCGATTTGAGAATGAGTTCGTTCGACGCGATGGAGAATCGCGTTTACAACCGCAATCAACTCGTCAGGCTCGAACGGCTTTGTCAGGTAAGCGTCGATGCCGGCGCGAAAGCCTTCGATGCGATCGGCCGTTTCATCTTTAGCGGTGAGAAACACGATCGGCACGAGCGCTGTTCGGGCAGAACCGCGCAGTTGACGGGCGAGCTTGTAACCGTCCATGCCCGGCATGCGAATGTCGCTGATGATGAGATCAGGGATTGACTCAGCCAATTGCATGAGCGCTTCGTAGCCGCTGCGCGCTGTGCTCACCTCGTAGTCTTCAGCTTTGAGACATGCGGCGACCGCGCGCAGGAGGTTTGGCTCATCGTCAACTACCAACAAACGCTTTGACATCAGCTTCCTCCTCACTCGCCGCGGTGGCGACATCGTCAAACCATCGAGACAGAAATACAGTAAACGTCGTCCCGCGGCCCGGTGTGCTTTCGACCGTCAGTTCGCCGTCCAATTGCACGACAATGTGTTGCGCTAAATAGAGGCCCAGCCCAACTCCCGAAGCCGCGGTTCCGGTTTGATCATCTTCAGATGCAGCACGGTAAAACTTCTCGAAGACGTGCGGCAGATCCGCTTCGGGAATTCCTTTGCCCGTATCGCCAACGCTGACGGCGATCCGGTTATCAGTCTCGCGAGCGGAAACGGTAATGACGCCGCCCAACGGAGTGTACTTGATCGCGTTGTCAATCAAATTGCGAATGACTCTTCGCAGCGCGTCGTGGTCACCCGTACCCGACGACAAGCGTACCGGAACGTTGCTGGTTACTGTCAGGCCCGCCGATTCTGCTCGATGTCGTTCAACGTCGACGCAGGAACGTATCAACTCGCGAACGTCGACGCGGGTTTTACGCAGCTTGTAAGCTCCCGATTCGATACGCGACAGATCGAGCAGGTTCCCGACGAAATCGATTTGCCGATCACACTCGATTGCGATCGTTTTTGCGTAATCGATCTTTTCTTCCTCACTGAGGTCCGTGCGCTGGAGCAGGTGCGCGAGCAGTTTGATTGTTGTCAACGGCGTCTTTAATTCGTGAGAAACGCTGCTGACGAATTCTGACTTCAAGCGATCGAGTTCCTTCAGCCGTTCTTCGCGCTCGGCAATTTGCGTCGCCATCATGTTGAAGGCTGTGCCGAGATCGCCGATCTCACCGCCACCCAACCGCGGCGCGCGCGCGGTCAGGTCACCTCCTCCGAGACTCTGCGACGCCGCACGCAAGCGACGCACTGGCTGCACGATGCTTCGCTCAATTACGAGCGCCGCGGCAATCGCGAGTAGCAACGCGATCAATCCAATCACTGCGTAACGAATCAAACGCCGGCGCGCGGGTTCATATAACGTCGAGCTCGGAATACCGATCATCGTAATGAGCCCGGTATTTCTGACGTGCGCCATGCCATACACGCGCTTGACGCCGTCGATCGGGCTGGTCAGTTCGACGACATTCGTCCGTTGATTTGTTATCAGCGAAGACAGCGGTGGCCAGCTTACATCGGCTTCGGAAGACGTCTCGGAGCCGCGACGACGATATAAAACTCTCCCGTCCGAATCGATCACGGAAATAACGACTTGCGGCGAGAGCTCAATGCTGTCGAAGAGCTGATTGATCGCGGCGCCGTCAATTCGTGCAATCACAGCGCCCTCTTTTTCAGTCGGTACGGCGATGACGACGATCGGACGCGCTTCGTCGACTGTGCGATCGGTCACGACGGCCCAGGAGTTCCGCTCGCGCATCTCCGACACGAGATAGTCTGTGAGCGCGTTTGGCAGAACTTCTCTGCGCGAAGGCTGCGACATCAACGTCGTGCCCGCGGCGTTCGTGATGCGTAAGTCGAGCCAGAACGGTCTTGTTCGGAGGACGCTTTCGAGGTTTTCTCGAATGGCGGGAGTGCTCGTGTCTTTGTCGCCCGCGAGCGAGGCGATGGCGTCGAGAGCTTTCTTCTGATTGTCGAGCCAGCGTTCGAGAGCGACGGAGGCGAGATCGACTTGTTGCTTGACGGAGTCGTTCAACTGAGAACGACTCAGGCGCCACATGTTTCGCAGATCGAGTGTTCCAACCAGCACGAGCGGCACGGCGATGCCGGCCGCGAGAAGCAACAATTTGCCTCGAATCCCCACGCTAAAATTTTAGCCAGAAAGGCACAAAAAGCCTAAACGTGTTATGTGCTTTTTGTGCCTTTTCGTGGCTACATCTTCTGCATGGTGATCGTGACGATCGGCTTGTCGCCTGCGGTACGGTTGTAGGAAACCCAGTAGCCCGCGTCGCTATAGCGATTCAGTTGGTACATCGATCCGTCTGGCTTGGCTGTAATCGACGTGCCGAGCACTGACTCCGGCGTTGGTGCACCACTGTTGTCGCCGATGTAATCGATCGAAATCGCGGTTACCTTGCCCTTGTCGTCGTAATAGATCTGCGCCGATTCATGCTCGGAAAAAGTCAGCAAGTCCTGACGGTCGCCTTTCTTGATGTTGTTGAGTTTGGAACGCACTTCGTCAGCAGTCATGCCGATCGTGACGCCGCGGTAATCGTTATACAGCGGCGCATTTGGCTTTGCGGTCGTCGCTGCTGCTGATGAGTTCACTCTCGCGACTGCCTGCTCTGGCGGCGACGCAGTTGCGGGAGTCTGTGCGTTAGCGATCGAACAGGCGATGAGAACTACCGGAAGTAGTAAGAACGTGGGACGAATGAAACTCTCTCTGCTTTGCATTTGAACACCTCTTGTGGATTGATCCCTATAGGATGTTAAGACAGTCGATCATTAGCGACATCGGTGCCAACACTCAGACCGGTAGGTGTTTCTACCTAGTACTATTTTTCCTAAGGGTAATCACTCACGCGGCTCTGTGTTTATACGGATTCGAGAGGACGACACT
>DATNDM010000147.1:0-2570 GCA_035553235.1 Pyrinomonadaceae bacterium
GGCAGCGGTCGAGGACTTCACGCCGGCGGTCAATGAGAACGCGAACGCAAACGCGAATGCGAACGAGAAAGCGAACAGTAACGCTAACAGCAATCGCAAAGCGCCAGCGTTACCGGAGCCTACACGCAGCGTCGCACCCGAAACAGCGCCGCCGCCGGTGCCTTCAGCGACGAAACCACCGGCTGAAAAACCCTCACCCGCCGCGACGCCTCAATAATCATGTCGATCCCGTAATCCTGTCGAAAACTAACTTCTGAAAAGCGTCTGCCTCGTTTATTTTGATCTCTATCTCCAACACGTAACACGGCAACGCGAACGTCAGTACCTTCAACTTCACCGCATCCTTCGCCGTCGTTATCAACGCGTTCGCACGAGCCTCTTTCGCGAGCCGGTGCAACGCATCAACGTCAGCCTGTGAATAGACGTGATGATCCGCGAACGCTCTCTCTAATCCCACCTCATACCCGAGCCCGCGCAAACTCTCGAAGAATGACGCGGGATTACCTACCGCACAGAACGCTCCGACGCGCCCGGGCAGCGCGATCGTCTCCGGTCCGTTCTTCAACGACACGACACGCACCGGCCGCATCTGCGATGCAAAGATTGCTCGTCCCTCAATCAGTTCACTGACCTGCTCGCGCAACGCTTCGACACTCTCAACCTGATCGCATCGCGTCAGCACGACGCAGTCAGCTCGACGCAGTCCCTCGGGCGCTTCACGCAGTCGACCATACGGCAGCAGCCGCCCGCCGACCCAGGGATTGGTCGCGTCGATGCACGCGATGTTCAGGTCACGTGCGAGTCTCAGGTGCTGAAACCCGTCGTCTAGCACAAACACCTCGGTGTGGAAGTCGTTGATTGCTTCCTGTGCGGCCGCGATCCGATCGGCGCTGCTGATTACGGCCGCCTGTCCCGTGAGCTTCGTCGCCAGCAGGTACGGCTCATCACCGGCTTCGCTGGGTGACGCGAGCACGCCGTAACCGTCTGACACGATGACCTGAAGGTGCGGATCCTTGCGACCGTAACCACGCGTGAGTATGCAAACTTTTTTGCCTTGCGACGCGATCGTTTTCGCGACGTACTCGACGAGCGGGGTTTTGCCAGTGCCGCCTGTCGTGATGTTGCCGATGCTGATCACGGGACGATCGAGTTTGGTGGTTTGAAAAGTGCCGCGGCGATACAACGACAAACGCGTGCGCGTGACGGCGCCGTACAGCAGACTCAATGGAGGCAGAACGATTGATTTCATGAGGTGTGAGCGAGGATTGGATCCGATTGCGATTGCGTACGAGTCTCATTTGAAAAGAGCGGTGCGATCAGTTGCATGGTCCGATCGGCGGCGCCGCGGTTGGCGGTGATCAGTTGTTTTGCGCGTCGTCCGAGTTCCTCTCGTTCCGCGGGGCTGGCCAGGAGTTTCTCAAACACGTAGGCAAGCTCGTCGCTGGCTGCGGCTCCTTCGAGTGCGGGCAGTTGCACGAGTGCGCCTGCTTCATTCATCAGGTCAACGATCGCGTGGAAGTTGTGCGTGTGTGCTCCGGTCACCACCGTTGCGCCGGCAGCCGCAGGCTCGAGCACGTTGTGTCCGCCTTTATCGACGATGCTGCCGCCGACGAAGACGATATCAGCGAGCGCGTAGGTGGCGGGCAATTCGCCAATCGTGTCGAGCAGAACGACCGCGGCATTTGTGTCGTTCGTGTCGGGCGGGTTTGTTCGTCTGGTCCAGGGTAGTCCTGATTTTTGCGACAATGACGCGACTTCGTTGAAGCGTTCCGGATGTCGCGGCGCCAGCATCAGGCGAACAGGTTGTTTTAGCTTCTTGATACTTTGAAGAATGATTTCTTCTTCCGGGGCGTGTGTGCTGGCGGCGAGGATCAGAGGCACGCTCCCGTCGAAAGCGAATCGTGTTCTCAGCTCCTCGGTTTTGCTGGTCAATTCGCCAGTGAGCTCTGCATCGAATTTCAGATTACCGGCCGTGAAGAGTTTTTCCTTCGACATCCCGAGTTCTTCCAGTCTTTGTGCGTCAGTTTCTGACTGCATGACCGCGATGCTCAGTGACGACAGCACGCGACGCAGAAACGATTTGATCAACCTGTACCGGCGAAATGACTGCCGCGAAATACGTCCATTAACCAGTGCCACCGGAATTCCTTGCGTTTTGCACTCGCGCAGGAAGTTGGGCCAAAGCTCCGTCTCCATGATCAGCACGACTGCCGGATTCACTGCTTTCAACGTACGACGAACGGTCCAACGCCAATCAAACGGAAAGTAAAAGATGCTCTTCGCGTCGTTGCGAAAAACGTCGCGCGCGAGGTTCTGCCCGGTAAGCGTGATCGTCGAGACGACGAGATCGTGATGCGGAAACTGCTGCTTCAACCGTTTCGCCAGCGGCCGCGCGGCCTGAGTCTCACCAACCGAGACACAGTGCAGCCAGATAACCGGTTTGCCGTTAACTTGCGGAATAGAGCCGAGACGCTGGCGCAATCCGGCGACGTATTTGCCGTGTGCCAGCGCTTGAAAAAGGAAGTGAGGAATCAGAACGATCAGGCCGAGTGATAACAGCAGGCTGTAAG
>DATNDM010000148.1:0-7440 GCA_035553235.1 Pyrinomonadaceae bacterium
CGACTTCAGCGCGATCCTTGTCGATGCTTTGCAGCAGGTCGCCGATCAGTCGCACGTTCTCCGCGGTGTCACGCACGGTCAAACTGTTCGTTGCTTCATCGGGAACGACAATCGTCTGCGGACGGCCAACTGACGGCGGAATCGCCTGTTGCACGAGCGTGCGTGCGTCAGCGGGTTTCATGTTCGAAAGAAAGAACGTGCGCAGCACGAGTTGTTGATACTGCGGCCGACGTGCCTGATCCGCGACGAGGATCGTTCGGCGGCTGAGCTTCTGGAAGAAAAGACCTTCCTGGAGAAACAGGTAGTCGAGCGCCTGTGCAGTCGTGACGTCTTTCAAACTGATGTCGACCGGACGAGACTGCGCAAACGACTGACGATCGAAAATGACGTTGAGATTTAGCTGTTCCGCAAGGTTACGAATCAACTGCTTGAGATCGCCTTTCACATCCACGACGCGTAATTGTTGCTCGCGAGGCGTGCCGAGATCCTGTGCCTGCGCGCCGGCTGGTGTGAAAGTAGCGCCGTTCTCGGAAGTCTCCTTCGGTGATCCATTCGGATTGGCTCGGCCTTCCTTCACCGCCTGCAGGCGCAACATGCGCTCCATCTCCGAGACGGCCAACTCATTTACGGGGTCGTAGCCATACGCCTGGCGAAATGCGTTATAGGCGCCGACGAAATCACCTCTCTCCGACAGCGACCTTCCCTGCTGCATGTAGGTCTGAGAGGCGTTGAAACTCGCACGGCGAAAATGGAGTTGATACTCCATGTTCGAGGGGTCAGCCGCGACGGCGAGCGTAAACTCCTGTGCGGCTTTGTCCCACTGCTGGGCCCGCTCGTAATCCATGCCGCGTTTGTAGTTTTTGTCGCCCTTTTTACCGAACACGGTAATTGGCAGCGACAACAAACTAAAGGCAAGAATCAAAGAGATAAGGGTGCGAGTTCGTGTGTTGTTTTTCATGACTTCTACTCGGTTCGGGAGGTGGAAAGTTTAGCGGCCTAATAATGCCGCCGGAACCCTAAGATTGCAAGAACAGACCGGCCAATTTCCTTACACGCGACCAATTAATTTCAGTTCCGATTTACCCGGCTTAATAGGCCCTGAGGGACCTATTAAAATTCCTTGTCGGGGCAGGTTCTGCTTAGATTGCGCTGAGTTCTTCGACAAACGTGACGCGGTTGATTTCGTGCAAGGTCGAAACCCCGCTGAAAACCTTGTGCAAGGCCGATTCTCTTAAGCTTTTCAACCCCTCGGCCTCGGCTGCGCGCCGGACTTCGGACCCCGGCCGCCGCTCGACAATCATCTCGCGGATATTATCCGACAAATCCAGTAATTCGTGAATAGCCGTGCGGCCGCGATAACCGGTGTGGTTACAGGCATCGCAACCGACGTTCATGTAGAACGTCTTGTCGCGAGATTCCTCAGGCTTGAGTCCGGAGTCAAGTAGTTCCGTATCGCTCGGGTGATAGCCTCGCTTGCAGTAAGCACACAGCATGCGAATCAGGCGCTGGGCCAGCACACAGTTCAGCGACGAAACGAAGTTGTAAGGCTCAACCCCCATGTTCAGGAAACGGCCGATGACGTCGATCACGTTGTTCGCGTGGACAGTTGTAAATACGAGGTGACCGGTCAACGCGGATTGAATCGCGATTTGAGCAGTCTCGGTGTCGCGAATCTCCCCCACCATGATCTTGTCAGGATCGTGACGGAGTATGGAACGCAGACCGCGGTCGAACGTGAGTCCCTTTTTCTCGTTGACCGGAATCTGCGTGATTCCGTGCAGCTGGTACTCGACCGGATCCTCGATCGTCACGATCTTGTCTTCTTCGTTTCTGATCTCGTTCAGCGCTGCGTAAAGCGTGGTCGTCTTTCCTGATCCGGTTGGACCAGTAACCAGGACCATCCCGTACGGCTCCGCGATATAGCGTCGAAACTTGCGCAGGTCGTCTTCAGAGAATCCGACGACGTTCAGGTTTAGATTCTTAAACTCTTCGTTGATCTGTTCTTTGTCGAGAATACGAATGACGGCGTCTTCACCGTGAATCGTCGGCATGATCGAAACGCGGAAGTCGACGTTACGCCCTTTATAACGAACACGGAAACGACCGTCCTGCGGTACGCGACGCTCGGCGATGTCCAGCTCTGACATGACCTTGATACGCGAGATCAGCGTCTGGTGATAAGCAAGGTCGATGGGATCGACTTTCGCGTAGAGCGCGCCGTCGATTCGATACTTCACCTGCACTTCAGTGTCGCGGGTCTCGATGTGAATATCGGAAGCGCGCGACTCCATCGCGTTGTAGATGATGGTATCGACGAGTTTGATAATCGGCGACATGTCGGCGTCGGTCGCGAGACGATCGAGGTCGAGCACTTCTTCGCCGTGTTCCGTTTCTTTAACGAGTGAGATGCGAAATCCTGAAGCTGCTTCCTGTAGCACGCGCTGCGTCGTGTCGCCTTTGCGCAGGACCACTTCGACCGCACCGGCTGTCGCAACGTAAGGAATGACGCGAGTTCGCAGCGTGCTCGAAAGCTCATCGATACGCTCGAGGTCCGTCGGATCCGCCATCGCGATGTGCAGGCCTTTTTGATCGCGCTTGAGCGGCACAAACTGGTGACGGACCATCAATTCGACGGGGACTTCCGTGAACAGTTCATAATCAATTGGCGACTCGCGATCGGGCGGCAGCAAATCGACAAACGGGAGCCGGTAACGGCGAGCAAGCTCCATTGCCGCCTTCATCTCGGGCGGCACGTGCGCTTCAGCGTGGCCGTTGTGACCGTTTTCACCGGCGGGCGGCACAGGCCGGACCACCGGTTCCTCGTTTCCAGACACTTGCTTCATAAAACTACTTTCGATTAATGACGCGGGCCCGTCACACCTGCGCCACTTGAGATCGATTGGATAATCGGGAGGTAAATCGCGAGCAGGATCGTCACGACGACGCCACCCATCACGACAAGAATCGCAGGCTCGAGCGTGGTCGTCAACTGTTCCAGTCGGACTTCCGATTCCGCGTCGTAGAACACAGCCACTTCGTCGAGCATCTCGCGCAAGCTGCCGGATCGTTCGCCGATGCCGATCATGTCAATCGCGAGCGGCGGCATCCAGCCCGCCGTCTCCAAACTTTCCGTAAACGATCGCCCTTCGCGAATCATCGGCAGAATCGACGAACTGCGACGCCGCAGTTCCAGGTTCGTGATCGATTCCGATGCGATTTCCCACGACTCGACGAGCGTGATGCCACCGGCCAGCAGTGTCGCGAGTGAGCGCGTCGCCTGCGCCACGGACATTTGCACTGCAAGACTTCCCGCGAGTGGAATTTTTAAAATCAGTTTACTGAGTTGGAGTTTGCCGGCCGGAGTGCGCGACCAGATAAATAAAAACACGGCGCCGCCGATCACCAGCGGACCGAACCAGATCACGTTTGACGATAACCACGTGGAAATGCCGACCACGATCTGTGTGACTGTCGGTAATTCGTTACCGAAACCGGTGAAGAGTTCGGACATGCGCGGCACGACGTAGATGGTCAAAAACGTGACCATACACGCTGACGCGAACAGCAGAAACGACGGATACGCGAGCGCGCCGCGAATCTTGCGTCGCAGTGCGACGTTCCGGCGCATGTAAGTCACGTAGCGATTCAGAACTTCATCGAGTGCGCCTGAACGTTCACCAGCGAGAATCGATGCAGTGTAAATGCGCGGGAAGATGCTGCCCTGCGAAGCGAATGCCTGCGAAAGTGCCGCGCCGCCGCGGATCTGATCTTCAACGTCGCCGAGCACGGATCGCAGTCGTGTTGATGCCGCTCGTTTGCGCAGCATCGAGATCGCCTGAAGGATCGGAATGCCTGCGCGAGAAAGTGCGGCGAGTTGTTGGTTGAAAAGGAGGAAGTCGTTGGCTTTGACCTTGGGATGTGCGCCGCGGCCGCCGAGTCGTGTGAGTGCGCCGACGCCTGAGGTGCGTGGCGGCGACACATTGAACACGCGGAACCCCTCGCGCTCGAGTCGCGCGCGCGCTTCGTGAATGCCCGCGGCTTCGACTGTTCGCGTCACAACCTCGCCGGCAGGGGTTCCCAATCTACAAATGAACTCAGCCATGGCTCGCGATTCTATCTCACGCGCCCGATAAGCAGAAGTTGCAATCCGTGTATAAGATGCGTGTAATCTGTGGCTGCTCCCTTTTCAACTCAGATCGCGCGTTTTATCTTTGGAGGCTAACGAAATACGTGACCGCACCCGCAACAGACAAATCAAATCGAACACCTGAAACACCTGCTAACGTCCAAATGCTGCAAATTATCAGCGGTTTTTGGATCTCGCGAGCAGTTTACGTCATTGGCAAACTCGGCATTCCCGACCTGCTGCAATCAGGTCCCAAGACCGCCGCAGAGCTGGCTGCAGCTACCGACACACATGCGCCTTCGCTTTTTAGAATACTGCGAGCGCTCGCGAGCGTCGGGGTTTTAAGCTCCGCGGGCGACGGGCGCTTCGCACAAACGCCGTTGTCCGAAACCCTCGTGACCGACGCGCCCGGTTCGTTGCGCTGGTTCGCTGTTTCAGAGCTCGGCCAGGAACACTATCCGGCCTGGGGAAACCTGATGCACAGCGTCAAAACCGGCGAGATCGCTTTCGACAACTTCTTCGGTGCTGACGTCTGGAAATACTTCCAGCAGAATCCGGAAGACGCCGCTGTCTTCAATAATTCGATGAGCAACATGACTGCCGCTGCGAATGAAGCGATCACATCGCTTTACGATTTTTCGCAGTTCGGTACGATTGTTGACATCGGCGGCGGTCATGGCGGTTTGATCACCGCGATTCTCAAGAAGAATCCGGAAGTGAAAGGCGTGTTGTTTGACGCTCCGGAAGTGATCGAAGGCGCACGCCCGAAGATCGAAGCCGCCGGACTCGCGGACCAGCTCGAAACCGTCGCTGGTGACTTCTTCAAGTCAGTGCCCGCCGGCGGCGATGCTTACATCATGAAGTGGATCATTCACGACTGGGACGACGAAAAGTCGAATGCGATTTTGACAAACTGTCGCAGCCGGATGAGAGCGAACACTAAGCTCATTCTCGTCGACTCCGTCGTACCGGAAACTGACGAGCCGCATTTTTCGAAGTTCATCGATCTGAACATGCTCGTGATGACCGGTGGTAAGGAACGCACGGAAACAGAATTCGCGGAGCTCCTCGCCGGCGCGGGTTTCAAACTCCTGCGCGTCATCCCGACTGACCTTCCGACCAGCATTATCGAAGCCGAGCCTGTCTGACATTTTGGGCCGCGGATACACGCAGATAAACGCTGATCGGCCTTAATCTGCGTTCATCCGCGGCTTAATGTTGCGCCCGACGATACGCCTGTCCTAGAATGCCAGTGCCAACACTTAACCTGAAACGCGCGCGGCCGTCTCCCCGTGAACATTTCATGCTCCGGTTTTGAACGTCGGGCATCACTCGTTCCCCAACGAGCATCTGTGTTGACAGTTCCCTTTCGAGCCCTGACCGGTACTTAAGAAATTGAATCACCGACTGTAGCCCGGGGGTGACATGCATATTCGTTACGCCACCAAGATAACGGCGGCTTCTCTCTCGCTTCTCGCTGTCACGGTTTTCTTTACGTTGGCAGTGCAGAGCCAAAGCCAGGAGCCTAAGCCAGACAAACCTCAGGAACAACAACCTGCTGCCACTCAAACTCCGTCCCCAGCCCCGGCAACCAAACCGCAGGAAAAAAAACTCGGCACCGAACTCGACGATCGCTCGCTTATCACTAACACCGACCTGATCACGCTGACAGTAACCGTGACCGACACGTACGGCCGTTACGTCTCCGGACTGAGCAAAGGCGCCTTCGCTGTTTTCGATAACAAACAGCAACAGGAGATCACGTATTTCAGCGACGACGACTCACCAGTATCAGTAGGAGTCATCTTCGACGTCTCCGGATCGATGAGTGGCGACAAAGTCAGGCGCGCGCGCGACGCTCTGAGCAAGTTCATTCAAACCAGTCACGATTCCGACGAGTATTTCCTGATCGCGTTCAACTCGCGGGCGCAGTTACTGCTCGACAGAACTCGCGACGGCGATTCGGTTTTGAATAAACTGACGTTCGTCGAGACCAAGAGCCAGACCGCGCTGTACGACGCCTGTTATCTCGGCGTGGAAAAAGTGCAACGTGGCGCGCATCCGAAACGCGCGCTTCTTCTCATTAGCGACGGGCAGGACAACGATTCGCGGTACACGTTCAACGAGCTCCGCAAGCTTTTGAAAGAATCGGACGTGACGCTTTACGCCATCGGAATTCTGAGCGGCAGCGACGCCGGCAGCTCGCTGGGTATGGAGGGTCAGGGAATTCTCGATGAGCTTTCGGGCGTGTCCGGAGGCAAGGCATTCTTCCCGCGTTCCGCGGCGGAAATGGACGACATCTTCGAACAGATTGCTCTGGAGTTGCGGCACCAGTACTCTATCGGGTACAAGCCGGAGGCGTTTGCGACCGACGGGAAGTGGCATAAAGTTAAGGTGAAGGTCACGCCGCCGCGCGGTTTGCCGCGGCTGTTCGTCCGCTCGAAGGAAGGCTATTACGCGACCGCTGGCGCGCGTTGAGTTCAAAAACCGGGGTCTCGGCCAACTCTTGATTAGTTTATGGGCATCTTTGGTCGTGTGCGCTTCAGCGGCTGCACCCGACGCCGACGCTGTTTTGCCCCAGCCTTGCGCGGTTTGAGGAGTTTTTAAGAAATTGTTGAGTGAGCAGAATCTGAGGCGGACCGGGATAATTGCGGTCTTCGGTTTAATACTCTCGGCACTGGTTTTTGGCCCGAGTGCGTCTGCGAGCGGCGATCAAGAGCGCCCGCGCAGCACCCAAACCAAGCCGGCTCCAACACCATCGCCCGCAGCCGTTCCCGCTCAGCCTGCGCCAACAACAACACCAACTCCAACGCCGCAAACGCAGCGACCCACGCAGGATCGCATCGCGCCAACATTGGGCGAGCCACCACCGCCGCCTAAGCTCAAGCCGACACCAACTCCGACGCCGCCGCCCGTGATCGAGGAAGGCGACATTCTGCGCATCAACGCGGATTTGGTCCAGTTGCACGTGCGCGTCATCGATCGCAACAACAAGCCGATTAACAACGTCGCGCAAAACGAGTTTCACGTTTTCGAAGACGGTGTGCCGCAGCCGATCGAGTCGTTTACGCGTGAAGAAGTGCCGATCAGTTATGGCCTCGCTGTCGATACTTCCGGCTCGCTGCGTTCACAGTTGCAAAGCGTGATCGACGCGGGCAAGACGATCATCAACAGCAACAAGGCGGGCGATGAGACTTTTCTCGTGCGCTTCATCAGCAGCGACAAGATCGAGACGGTCCAGGATTTCACTGCGAACAAAGAATTGCTGAACGACGGTCTCGACAGTTTTTATGTCGAGGGTGGCCAAACCGCGA
>DATNDM010000149.1:0-6570 GCA_035553235.1 Pyrinomonadaceae bacterium
CCTAGCATCAAATTAAGTGCCGCTGCTGTGACCTTTGCCGTCCGGGTTGTTATGATTGCGTTTCGAACCTGGTGCTGAGTGCTACTGATGGCGATTGTCGACCCCGCGCAAGAACAACTAGGAGCTAGACTTGCGGCAATCCGCGCTCGTATTGCGGCTGCGGCCAAAAGCTGCGGCCGCGAGCCCGACGAGGTCAGGCTCATCGCCATCAGCAAGACCCATCCGGCTTCTGTTATAAAGAGAGTGATCGAATTTGGAGCACTCGATATCGGGGAAAATCGCGTCCAGGAAGCCGAGGGTAAGATTGCAGAGGTAGGGCGCGACGCCGCGCGCTGGCACCTCGTCGGCCACCTTCAGGCCAATAAAGCTCGACGTGCCGTTAGCCTTTTTGACGTCATCCACTCGCTCGATTCGCTCGATCTTGCGCGGCGATTGGATCGCTTGTGTCAGGAAGAAGACAGGGAAAACCTGGCAGTTCTGGTCCAGGTCGACCTCGGACACGAAGAAACCAAATCAGGCATCGACGAATCAGAATTAACCCATTTGGTTGAGGGTCTTGGGCCATTGCGTCGACTGGAACTTACCGGGCTGATGACGCTGCCGCCGTTTTTCGACGACCCGGAAAAAAGCCGGCCTTTCTTTCGTCGATTACGAGAGTTGAGAAATGAGCTCGCCGCGCGCGGCGCTTTTGGAGGTAAGAAGGGCGAGCTGTCGATGGGTATGACTAAC
Organism: Pyrinomonadaceae bacterium; assembly: GCA_035553235.1. Lineage (GTDB taxonomy): Bacteria > Acidobacteriota > Blastocatellia > Pyrinomonadales > Pyrinomonadaceae > PSRF01. The sequence continues at coordinate 730 of DATNDM010000149.1, forward strand.
GATTTCGAGGTAGCGATCGAAGAGGGCGCGACGATGGTGCGCGTCGGTACGGCAATCTTCGGCGCCCGCGGTCCGAGACATTGAACACATGCTGATCATCGATCGAATTGTTTGGTTTGTTAACTCCGGCATCAAAATCATCATTGTTGCCGTCATCGTGCTGATGATCGTGAGACTGATCGCCGATGCAATGGATTTAAATCCATTTGCCTGGACATCTCGCACCGTCAGACGACTCAGTGATGGATTCGTCATTCCGGTGCGCAGCAGCTTGCGCGGCTTTGGTATCAATCCGAAGTTTGCGCCCGTCGTGGCGATACTGATCGCGATCCTGGGCGGCTGGTTTGTACTTCAATTGGTTACAACGATTGCCGCGATGACGCAAGGAATTATAGAGAGCCTCGCGAGCGGCGCGGTGTTCAGGCTGATAGGCTTTATCCTTTATGGGTTGATTTCGATCTATATTCTGTTCATCGTGATTCGGATTATTTTTTCGTGGGGCATGCTCAGCTACCAAAATCGCGTGATGCGTTTTCTGGTTGACGTGACTGAGCCGCTACTCGGACCATTGCGTAGAATGATCCCGCCGCTCGGTTGGTTGGACATTTCGCCGATAGTTGCGATCCTGATCCTTTGGCTCTTTCAACAAGCCGTAGCAGGTACGTTGTTGGCGAGTCCTTTCAGGAATTTTTAGCCACAAAAAAGCGCAAGTCACATAAAAGATTTGTAATGGAACCCGACAAGGTCTCTCATTATCGAATACTCGAAAAGCTCGGTGCGGGCGGGATGGGCGAGGTCTATCTGGCTGAAGATTTGAAGCTCGGGCGCAAGGTCGCGATCAAGGTACTGAGTGAGGAATTCACTACCAACAAAGATCGTCTGCACCGTTTCGAGCAGGAAGCTGCAGCAGCGTCGAATCTGAATCACCCAAACATTCTCACGATCCACGAAGTCGGGACTGACGATGGCAGACACTACATCGCCACCGAGTTCATCGACGGCGTAACTCTCCGGCGCAAGATGGCCGCCACGCAACTCGAGACTCCCGCCATTCTCGATATCGGCGTGCAGGTCGCGAGCGCGCTCGAGGAAGCACACGCCGCGGGCATTGTTCATCGCGACATCAAGCCCGACAACATCATGGTGCGTCGCAACGGCTACGTGAAGGTGTTGGACTTTGGTCTCGCGAAACTCACCGAAACACTCGATCGCAGTCCGTCCGACGGCGAAGCGTCTACGAGAGTGATGGTGCAAACCGATGCCGGCGTCGTGATGGGTACCTCTCACTACATGTCGCCGGAACAAGCGCGCGGAAAACCGGTCGATGCGCGCAGCGACATCTGGAGTCTGGGCGTTGTGCTTTACGAAATGATCGCGGGGCGCACTCCTTTCGAAGGTGAAACATCAACGGACGTGATCGTCGCGATCACGCAGAAAGAGCCGCCGCCACTCGCGCGGTTCGCACCGGACGTACCGGCCGAGCTCGATTGGATCGTGATGAAGGCGCTGCGTAAGGATCGTGACGAGCGTTATCAAACAGTCAAGGAACTCAGCACAGACTTACGACGCCTGAAGCAGCGTCTCGAATTTCAGTCAGAACTGGAAAGATCCGCCGCGCCGGTCAGCTTCACGCGCTCGAAGATCAGTGATTACCCCGGAGCACCGACCGTTATTCAGCATCCGGTGCAGACCGTCGAGAAAACGGTAAGTGTTTCGAGTGCTGAGTACATCGCCACCGGAATCAAACGTCACAAACTCGCGGCGGCTTTGATCTCGCTCTTCGTGATCGTTGCGAGTGCATCGGCATTCTATCTGTACAAACGAAATTCACATCCGCTCACCGAACGCGACACGGTTTTGCTGACGGATTTCGTGAACACCACTGGCGAGCCTGTCTTCGACGGTACGCTGAAGCAGGCACTCGCCGTCAATCTCGGTCAAACGCCGTTTTTGAATTTGTTTCCTGAAGACCGCGTGCGCGAGACTCTGCGCTTCATGGGCCGCTCGCCTGATGATCGAATTACACGAGATGTTGGTCGTGAGATCTGCGAACGACAGGGGATCAAGGCGATGTTGACCGGATCGATTGCGAGTCTTGGCAGTCATTACGTGATCACGCTGGAGGCGCTGAACTCGCGCTCGGGTGATCCGATTGCGCGCGAGCAGATCGAGGCGGAGAGTAAGGAGAAAGTTCTTTCGGCTCTGGGTACCGCCGCGTCAAATCTGCGGCAGAAACTCGGTGAGTCGTTGAGTTCGATTCAGAAGTACGATGTGAGTATCGAGCAGGCAACTACGCAGTCGCTGGATGCGCTGAAAGCGTTTGCGATGGGTAACGAAGAGCGGGCGAAAGGAAACGCGCGCGAGTCGTTGGCGCTGTATCAGCGCGCGGTGGAACTCGATCCAAACTTCGCGATGGCTTACGCGCGGATTGGTGTTCAGTACGTCAACGAGGAACAGCTCGAGAGGTCGAAAGAATACTTCCAGAAGGCTTACGATCTGCGCGATCGAGTGAGCGAGCGCGAGCGGCTCTACCTCGAAGAGAAGTATTACTCGTACATCACGGGCGAGATTGATCAAGCGATAGAAACGCTCAAAACGTGGGCGCGGCTTTATCCTAGCGACTTCATCCCGCATAACAACCTGTCACTCAACTATCAACTCATCGGCCGGCACGATGAAGCGCTGAAAGAGGCGCTCGAGGCGGTGCGACTGAGTCCGAACAACATCAGCGCACACGACAATCTTGTTTCAAGCTTTATGAGCCTCGGCCGTTTCGACGAAGCAGAGCAGGCGGAACGAGAAGCGCAGAAGATAAACCCTGATTCGGTCTCCATCCACCTCAATAATTACTTCTTCGGCTTCTTGCGGCAGGATCAGGCCGCCATGGATCGTGAAGTAAATTGGGCCAGGGGCAAACCGGAGGAAGCGCAGCTCACTGCTTTGTTGACCGCTACCGCGTTCTACTCTGGCAAACTGAAACAAGCCGAGGAACTGCAAAAGCGCGCCGTCGAGATGTTGAAGAAGCAGAACCGTATGGAGAATGCGTCGGTTCTGTTGACGGATCACGCGCATGACCTGATGTATCTGGGCAAGTGCGATTCGGCAAAAGCGCAGGTGAAGGCGGCAAGGGATCTGTTCCGTGGCGAGATGAGTATCGGCGCGGCGATCTACGCGGGTTGCAACGATCCGGACCAGGCGCAAAAAATGCTCGACGAAGCACGCGCTGCTTATCCGAAGAACACGATCATTCAGTCGATTGTTCCGGCAATCGTGACGGCAGGCATCGAGGAGAGTCGCGGCAATCCAAGTGAGGCGATCCGGTTGTTTGAGTCGATCCGAAGTTACGAAGGTGGAATCATTCTCGGTCTCGGAACGACCTTCGCGCGAGGGAATCTGTATCTCAAGGCACGCAGGGGCAATGAGGCCGCGGCAGAATTCAGAAAAGTGATAGACCAGCGCGGCGTCGACATTTTTTCACCCACGCACAGTCTTGCGCACCTCGGTCTCGGACGTGCGCTCGCGCTCAACGGCGACACCGCGGGTGCGCGTAAGGCGTATCAGGATTTCTTTGCGTTGTGGAAAGACGCCGATCACGACCTGCCTGTGCTCGCTGAGGCGCGGAAAGAGTACGAAGCCTTGAAGTAGGTTTTCACGCAAAGACGCAAAGGAGCAAAGGCCTGCTTGAGTCAACTTTGCTCCTTTGCGCCTTTGCGTGAGAAAACCTGTCTTATGATATAGTCCCACTCCGACCCACATATTCCAGAAGGATCTAAACCCAATGTCCGGACATTCGAAATGGCACAGTATTAAGCACAAGAAAGGCGCGCTCGATGCCAAGCGCGGCAAACTGTTCACGAAGTTTATTAAAGAAATCACTGTCGCGGCTCGCACCGGCGGCGGTGACCCTGACGCCAACGCGCGCCTGCGCAAAGCGATCCTCGACGCGAAGGGCGGCAACATGCCCAACGAAACGATCGACCGCGCGATACGTCGCGGCACGGGCGAGGAAGAAGGCGTCAACTACGAAGAGATCACGTACGAAGGTTATGGTCCGGGCGGCGTGGCGCTGCTCATTCAGTCAATGACCGACAATCGCAATCGCACGGTTGCGGAGATCAGGCACCTGTTTTCGAAAAACGGCGGCAACCTCGGTGAATCGGGTTCAGTGGGTTGGATGTTTGAGAAGAAGGGCTACATCGTGGTCAGCAAGTCTGACAAGTCGGAAGAAGAGCTTTTCGATCTCGTGATTGAAGCGGGCGCGGACGATCTGCGAGATGATGAAGACAATTTCGAGATCATCACTTCACCTGACGCGTTTGATGGAGTGCTGACAGCGCTGAAGAGCGCGGGCATCGAACCGCAGGTTGCTGAAGTCGAGTTTGTGCCGCAGAACTACATACGACTCGAAGGCGCTGACGCGCGGCAGATGTTGAAGCTGATGGAAGCGCTCGAAGACCACGACGACGTGCAGAAAGTCTCGGCGAATTTCGATATCAGCGAAGCCGATATGGCGGCGGCATAGTTTAGCCGCGGATTTACGCGGATAAACGCGGATCAGAAAAATGTTTAGGAAAGAAAGGTTTTTTGTTCTTCTTTTTGATCCGTGTTATCGGTGGAAATCTGTGGCTCACCCATCACCACCCGAATGTTGCGCGTCTTATCATCGTCTATCAGAGCGATGAAATTCTGGGCCACGCCATCAACTTCTAAACTCACCACTCCACGACTGACACCCAACGGGTTCTCGACTTTGATCCGGTACACAGCGCGTCCGCGACGATAGATGATTTCGAAGTCGCGCCACCAGCGCGGCACACACGGATCGATCGTGAGTCGATCCTTTTGCAACTTGAACCCAAGTATCGACTCGAGCCCTGCGCGATACATCCAACCCGCCGAGCCCGTGTACCACGTCCAACCACCACGGCCATTGTGCGGCGGCACCGCATAAACATCGCCTACCGCGACGTACGGCTCGACCTTGTACTTGTGCAATCCCGCGCGCGTTGACGAGTGATTGATTGGATTCAGTAACGAGAACAACTCACCCGCGCGCTCGCCATCACCAAGCATCGAATACGCGATCATGGTCCAGATCGCGGCATGTGTGTACTGCCCGCCATTTTCACGCACGCCCGGCACGTATCCTTTGATATACCCTGGATCGAGATGGCCCTTGTCGAATGGCGGCGTGAAGAGGATGACGAGTCCATCACCACGGCGAATCAAATACTCCTCGACCGCCGCCATCGCGCGGCTCATGCGATACGCATCGGACCCGCCGGAAATCACGGCCCACGACTGCGCGATCGAATCGATACGACACTCTTCATTCCGCGCCGAACCCAAAGGCGTGCCGTCATCGAAGTAGGCGCGACGATACCAGTCGCCGTCCCACGCTTTGTCTTCCAGCGCCTTGCGCAGGTTGTCGAGCTGTTTGCGATAACGATTGCCACGCATCTTCTGTTTGCGCGCGTCGACGTGCGGCGTGAAGGTCGCCAATGTCATGTAAAGAAACCAACCAAGCCAAACGCTCTCGCCCTTGCCACCGATGCCGACGCGGTTCATGCCGTCATTCCAATCGCCTGCACCCATCAGCGGCAGTCCATGCTTGCCGACCGCGAGACTGCGATCGAGTGCGCGCGCGCAATGTTCGTAAATCGGCGCCGTCTCCTGCGAGACGTCCGGCTGCATGTAGCTCTCCGCCTGATCCGGATTCAACAGCGGCTGTTCGAGAAAGGGAACTACTTCATCCAGCACAGACTCATCACCAGTGACGTTGATGTAGAACGCCGTCACAAACGGCAGCCACAGCAGATCGTCGGAGATGCGCGTGCGTAC
>DATNDM010000150.1:0-3144 GCA_035553235.1 Pyrinomonadaceae bacterium
TATCTTCATCAACAGTCCTCTTAAAAGTTTTAGCCGCGGATGAACGCGGATGACGCAGATGTGCGTTCATCTGCGTTCATCCGCGGTAAAAAAGTCTTATTGCAAATTGAAATAAAGCGCTCGGTAACCGACTGCCAGCCAAAGTTCTCTCTCACCACGACCGCCGCTCTCTGGCCCAACTCTTTCGCATACGCCTCGTCAGTCAAAACCCGAACCACTGCGGCCGCGAACGTCGCGGGCTCGTCCGCGAGCAACAACTCGACACCGTTCGTGAGCGGCAAACCTTCAGCACCGATCGTGGTCGAGATGAGCGGCTTTTCCATCGCCATCGCTTCGAAGATTTTCAATCGCGTACCGCCACCGATGCGTAACGGCACGATGTAAGCCGCGGCGTTTTCCATGTACGGTCTGACGTCGTCAACACGCCCGGTGACGATCAGCGAAGGATCTTCTTTACTGAGATCGACGAGCGCGGGCGCTGGATTTCGGCCAACCACGGTCAGCTTCACATCAGGCACCTTGCTCTTGATCAGCGGCATAATCTCGCGCGTGAAGTAACGGATCGCATCGTCGTTCGGCAGCCAGTCCATCGAACCGGTAAACACGAGGCTGTGCGGCTGTGGCTTCTGCCCGCTGGGTCGAAAGAACTCGGTATCAACACCCGTCGGCACATCAAACACCGACTCGGCACCGTACTCGTCTTTCATCTGCTCGCGGTCCTCGACCGACACCGCGATCACCGAATCAAATCGCCGGCACATCTCCCGTTCGAAGCGTCGCATCTTTTGCCACTGCCCGTACAGATAAGCCTTCTTCACCGGGTTCGACTGCACTTCGTAGTGACGCTTCCAGATCATCGCTTCGACGTTGTGCTGAAACAGGACCGCGGGCGTCGTAAGTTCCGCCGGAACATTCACCGCAGGCGCGAGAAAATCGCAGACGAGCAGATCGAAAGCGCCCTTTCGATCGCGTTCGACGATCTCACGACGCATCGTGCGCGACTCATACTTCTTGATCGCGTAAGCGTTTGACGAGACGAGGTTCAGCAGCAGTTCGTAGTAAAAACCTGGCGTAAACTTCTCGCGGCGCGCATGTGGAATGCAGACGAGCTCGTGACAATACTCGGACGCGCTCTGCTTGTCCTCGACGCTCGCCGTGCCGTCGTCAAGCGTCAGATACGTCACGTGGTGCTCGCGCTTCAGCTCCTTGAGCATGTTGTAAGTGCGTATCTTCCCGCCTTTGTCGACGGGATGCAGCACTTCCGTTTTGAGCCACAAAATTCTCATTAAGAAATCAGCCACGAGAAGGCACAAAAAGCACGAAATAGTTTTTTAATGAACGGGCCTATCTCGTTCAGATATCTTTGGTGCTTTTTGCTTCTGTGGCGCTTAAATTCGCGCCGTTGCAAGCACATCTTCGTCAACGGTTTCAAACGTCGGCGACGCAACTTCGCCGTCAATAAACCGCCGGAACCACATCTCGAGATTGACCAGCGACCACAATCTCTCGGAATGGTTCGCCAGACCGCGCTGGTGCTCATTGACGAGCGTGCGCACAGTGTCAGCGTTGAAGATCCCGCGCTCGGACGCGCGACTACTCAAAACATATTCGTCCAACACCTGCGCATACGAGCCACGGAACCACGCGTCGATAGGCACCGGAAAGCCCATCTTCGGTCGCGTCAGGATCTGTTCCGGCAAAACCCCTTTCATGCTCTGCCGCAGCACGTACTTAGTGGTCCACCGGTTCAATTTCAATCGTTCGGGTAGACTCGACGTAAACTCGACCAGCTTGTGATCGAGGAAAGGCACGCGGCTCTCCAGCGAAGCCGCCATGCTCATCTGGTCCTGCTTCATCAACAACTCGTGCAGGTACGTCTTGATGTCGGCGTAGAGCAGTCGATCGAGCAGCGAGTGGGCGTCAGTCTCGGAAAGTACGCGACGCACGCCCGCATACGGATCGATGCCGCCTGTGCGCTCGATGGTGTCGGGCGTCAGTAGCTCCTGCTGGTCCGAACGCGGGAAGACGGCGAAGTTGTCGAAGTAGATGCTCTCGATGTCGGGCGAAAGACTCAGAAACGTTCGACTCAGCTTCGCGCGCAGCTTCGACGCTGACATGCCTGCGATCTGGCCGCGAATCAGATCGCGAACGCCTGCCGGCACCATGCGGTGATAATGTTCACCAACAGCGAGGTTAAGGATCGTCTTGCGATAACGGGCGTAGCCCGCCATTAGCTCATCGCTGCCTTCACCAGTTAGCACGACTTTCACGTGTTGCGCCGCCAGCCGCGAGACGAAGAAGAGCGCAACACTCGAAGGGTGTGCGAGCGGCTCATCTTCATGCCAGATCAGATTCGGCAGCGCGGCAAAGAATTCTTCCGGACTGATGACGACTTCGTGATGGTCTGTATTGTAAGCACGTGCGACGAGTCGCGCGTATTCGAGTTCGTTGGCTTCGCGTTCTTTGAAAGCGACTGAGAAGGTCTTGATCGGCTCGTCAACGAGCGTGCTCATCACTGCCGCGATTGCTGATGAATCGATGCCGCCCGACAAAAACATTCCGAGCGGAACGTCAGCCATCAGCCGGAGTTCCACCGATTTACGAAAGAGGTCGCTCCATTCCGCGATGTACTCTTTATCGCTGTGGCCGTTCGGTGCGACTTTCGCGAAACTGACGTCCCAGTATTTCTTGATCTTGATCTCGCCGTCGCGCCACGCAAGCGTGTGACCAGGCATCAGGCGTTTCACGCCGGCGAACAAAGTTTCTTCACCGGAAGTTGCGTGATTAGCGAGGTAGTCGGAGAAGGCTGCGAAGTTTAACTCAGGCTTGACGGCACGTGCCTCGAGCAGTGCTTTGATCTCAGACGCGAAGTAAAGCGAGCCGTCGTCGGTGTGAACGTAGTAAAGCGGTTTGACCCCAAGACGATCGCGCGCGATGAACAGCTCGCGCTTGTTGCGGTCCCAGATCGCGAAAGCAAACATGCCGCGCAGATACTCGACGCAAGCGTCGCCGAAGTCTTCGTAAAGATGCAGGATTGTTTCAGTGTCGCAGTGAGTGCGGTAGACGTGGCCGCGCGATTCGAGGTCTTCACGATAGTCGGCGTGATTGTAGACTTCGCCGTTGTAGGTGATGTAAAGCGAGCCG
>DATNDM010000151.1:0-3878 GCA_035553235.1 Pyrinomonadaceae bacterium
GTGTTCGCGCGCTGAGATGGCCGACTGCGTCACCGCGTCCGGATTTTCCAGCGAGTTGCGGACGATGCGGAGGTCCGTGCCGCAGGCGCGACAGAACTGGCTTTTTTGTCGTTCTTCAGATCCGCAGGAGGGGCAGTACATGTCGGGGCATTATACGGCAACATACTTCGGAAGTTCCCGAGCAGATTTTGTGCCTTTTGTGCTTCTTTGTGGCTAAAAATTGACCGTGGTAAGATCCGTCCACTTCTCCCAGAGGTATCACATGAAAAAAGCCATTATCCTGACCCTGACCCTCGCTTCGTTCTGTTTATCGGCGTCGCCGCTGCTTGCGCAGGACCAAAACGCCCAGCCGGCCCAGCAACAACCCTCGCAGGAAGAACTCGACAAGCAAAAAGCCGAGCGCGAAAAGAACGCCTACCGCCTGCTCGACCAGGTGATCGACGAAGCGCAATCACTGCGGCTCGTCGAGAATCGCGTCCGCATACAGATCAACGCGGCTGACATTCTCTGGGACCAGAACCAGGGTCGCGCACGTTCGCTCTTTGCGACTGCCGCCGAGGGCATCGCCGAACTCGGCCGACAGCAGGCAACCAACAACAGTCGCCGCAATCCGGGCGTTGGCGATGGCAATGGCTTTATCTTCCAGGGAGGCCAGGGATATGGTCCGCCGAACATGCGCACTTATCAGTTGCGCCAGGAACTGGTGCTGACTGCCGCGCGTCATGATGCAGCGCTCGCGTATCAACTGCTCGCGAGTACTAAGCCGCCAGTCACGACGCAGCCGACTGCCGACGCGCGTGGACCACGTGCGCAATTCCTTTCTGACGACAATCTCGAGCAGCAGCTACTCGGCCGTATCGCCAGTCTCGATCCAAAACTCGCGGCGCAGAACGCCGACCAGATGATGGACAAGGGCCAGTTTCCGTCGAGTATTCCGCAAGTCATCGATCAACTCTATAAACAGGATGCTGACGCCGCTGAAAAACTTGCCGACAGGACCGTCAAGAAGATTCAGGCAGCAAACATTCTGACGAAGCCCGAAGCCGCAAATCTTGTAAACGCACTCGTGAACGCTGGTCCAAGGCCGGCCGCCGGTGACAAATCGAGTGCGACGTCCGGCAGAGGTGTGCCCGTGCTCGGACAGAGTTCTTACGTCGATCTTCTTTCAACGGTCGTCGACGCCGCTTTGAAAGCCGCGCCCGCAACGCAGGCTAACCAACCTGTGCGCCGAGGCGGCGCCGGTCTGGGAAATAACAATCAGCAACCGCTGACCGACGCACAAGTCGAACAGAACAACGCGCGTCGCTTGCTCGCGGGATTGCAGCAGACGCTGCCGATGATCGATCAGTACCTGCCGTCGAAAGCGTCGCTCGTGCGACAGAAGATGTCTGAACTCGGCATGTCGAACAATTCGGCCATGAACATGATGCAGGCCATTAGTGCGCTGCAGGGCAACGCGACTGCTGATGCGCTCGTTCAGGCGGCGGCCACCGCGCCGCAACAGATGCAATCGCGTCTCTACCAGCAAGCGGCTTACAAGGCGCTCGAGGACGGCGACACCGACCGCGCGCGGCAAATCGCAAACGATCACCTGCAGAGCAATGCCAAAGATGCAGTGATGCAGCGCATCGATTTTCGTGAGCTGGCGAAGAAGGCTGAAGGCGCTCGCCTTGACGAGATTCGCCAGTCAGTTGCGCGTCTTCAAACTGACAACGAAAAGATCGATTTGTTGGTACAAGTCGCGGGCGATACGCAAAAGGACAATCCGAAACTCGCGGTTCAGGTGTTGGAGGAAGCGCGACAAATCGTGAATCACCGCGCGACCAATTACGACAATTTCGAGCAACAGCTAAAAGTCGCGCACGCGTTTGCAAGTATTGATGCAGCGCGCAGCTTTGAAGTGTTGGAGCCAGGCATCAGCCAGCTCAACGAACTGCTGCAAGCTGCTTCGGTGTTGAGCGGTTTCGAGATCAATATGTTTCTCGACGGCGAAATGGCGATCCAGGGCGGCAACGGATTGACCGCCACACTGAGTCGTTACGGTCAGGAACTGGCCAACCTCGCGCAGAACGATTTCGAACGTTCGGAAACTCTGACCGGTCGCTTTCAGTTTGCAGAGCCGAGGATCATGACGCGTCTCGCCATCGTGCAGGGATTGCTCGGCGTGACGCCCGTGTCTGGAGCTGGTGGGCTGAGGACCATGGTCAACTTTGGTAATAATGTTGTGATTAGACCGTAGTAAGTTATGACGTACGAACAAGGGGGATTCAAAATTGCAGCGTTTCGAAGATAAGCCGGACATTCCGCCAACCACACCATACGATCCCAGCGATCCGGCCCAAACGCCGGACGCGATTCCGTTACCGCCCGACGCAAATCCCCAACCTCAGGCTCCGGTTCGGGAGCCGAACACGCATCCACCGATCACAGACCCCTCTACGCCTGAACCGACCAGACTGTAAGAGAGGACTTGTCGTTTGCTGAAAACTATAAGCCCGCTACTCATTGTCAGCACGACCCGGTGGGTGTTGCGATTGTTCCTTAGGATGGGGGTGTTCGGCCTCTTCCTTTTGAGCGCCCTCGATTCGTCGTTTCTCGTCCTTCCTTTCGGTAACGATCTGCTGCTGATCGCGCTCGTGAGTTCAAACCGAGAAAGTCTCTGGTGGATTGTATACGTCCTCGTTTCGGCGATCGGATCAGTAGTCGGTGTGTTCTTCGTCGACGCCATAATGCGAAAGGCCGGTGAGGAAAGTCTGGAGCATTTCGTCAGCCGGAAACAGATCGACAAACTCAAAGCAAAACTCGAGAACAAAGCCATCGCAACCGTGTTTGTTGCGACGTTGATACCGCCGCCATTTCCCTTTACGCCCGCGGTGATGACGGCTTCGGCGTTGCAGTCTCCACGAGGCCAACTCCTGCTCGCGGTGTTTTTGGGACGCCTCCTGCGCTTTGGTATCGAAGCCGTGCTCGCGCTTTACTTTGGGCGGCAGGTGATCAGGTTTATGAACTCGGACGTGGTCACGTATATCGTCTACGGACTAATCGGAATCGGGGTCATTTTGAGCACACTATCTCTGTTGCGCTGGCTCAAACGAAAATAGCCGCAAACCGCGTAAAATGAAGAAAATACTCCTTTGAACGTTTTGCACCTTTTTGTGGCAGATTTCGTTAGTGTAAAATCCCAAGTCCAAAAAACCTCCTGAAGGGAGCCACCCAGGCATGCCAGAAACACGGGGCATACAAGCCACCGAGGAAGTAAAAGCAGAATGGTCCCTTGCGTATAAGCACTATTTGAGAGCGCCCGGTGACCGGTTCGATAAGAAGAAAGATCGGACCCAACGCATTGATTACGTAGCCCAGGAAATGAAACTAACTCGCAAACAGGCCAAACGCCGTATTCGAAATTACGAAGCCTGGCAGCGAAATATCAAAAAGGGCATCGTCCGCCCGTAAGTAGTCAGACATAAGCGATTAACGGCTGGGGCCTCACCCCAGTCGTTTTTGCCATGCGCTTTGATCCCCGTTCATCTGCGCAAACCCGCGGCTCATGTTATAGTGTGGTCCTTCCCCAAACAGTTTTCAAAATCCAGGAATCCTGAGGAGGTTTACGGTGAACTTCATCAGCCACAGGCGCCGATTGTGGGTGGCCTTCTTCTTTCTTCTCAGTGTGGGACTTGCGCTTATGTCGTGTACTGATAATCCAAACGCACTTTCCTCTTCGCGCTCGTCAAAAGACGACGCCGAAAACTTTCTTGCCGGCGCCCAAAAGCGCCTGTTCGACTTGAGCATCAAGGGCGGACGCGCCGACTGGGTGAAGAGCACCTTCATCACAGACGACACGGAATTGATGGCCGCCGAAGCGAACGAAAACTTGATCG
>DATNDM010000152.1:0-3075 GCA_035553235.1 Pyrinomonadaceae bacterium
TCGACACGTCCGATGCCGTGCTCGCCGCCAAGCTGGTTCAACGTCTCGAGCAGCGACACGGGATCGAGTTGCTTGCCATCAATCGCGACCGGCTCGCCTTTATCGAAAGAGATCTCGATGTACTGCGCTTCGGCGCGCGCGTTCTCCGGCGAGCGGGTGAGTTGGAAAATATTCTCCGGAGGCTCGGCCCACGGATCTTCGAGAATCCCGCCTTCGTAAGAGATGTGCATCAGGTTCGCGTCGGTCGAGTAAGGCTTCTCAGCCGTCGCGGTCACGGGAATGTTGTGCTCCTTCGCGTACGCGATCAGGTCCGTGCGACCTTTGAAGTTCCACTCACGCCAGGGGGCGATCACCTTGATGTCGGGCTGGAGCGCGTAATACGTCAGCTCGAAACGAACTTGATCGTTGCCTTTGCCGGTGGCGCCGTGTGCGACAGCGTCAGCGTCTTCTTTGCGCGCGATCTCGATCTGGTGTTTGGCGATCACGGGACGGGCGAGCGAAGTGCCCATCAGATACACGCCTTCGTAAACCGCGTTCGCTTTGACGGCGGTCCACACGTAGTCGCGCACAAACTCTTCGCGCAGATCCTCGATGTAGAGTTTCGAAGCGCCGGTCGCGAGGGCCTTCTCTTCGAGGCCTGACAATTCCGCGCCCTGGCCCACGTCAGCGCAGTAGCAGACGACCTCGCATTGATACTGTTCCTTCAGCCAGCGCAGCATGACTGATGTGTCGAGTCCTCCCGAGTACGCGAGAACGATTTTCTTGATATCCGTCTTCATCTGTTTTTATCCGCGTTCATCCGTGTTCCCGAACAACTTCCAAATTTCTTTCACAGCCGTGCGCTGCGACTTCGCGTCGCGAACGGCGATGAAGATCGTGTCTTCACCGGCGATCGTGCCGACGATCTCGGGAATCGCAGCAGCGTCGATCTCAACTGCGACTGCGGACGCGAGACCTGGAATCGTACGCGCAATTACCAGACTGTCGCCCGCGTGGTCTAAACTCACGAGGCCGCGCGCGGGCGCGCCGTTCGTGCGTGGCAACGTGTAATGACCGTGATGCTTAACGACGCCGAGTTCCTCGAGATCACGCGAGACACTCGATTGCGTGGCGGGCACGCCGGCTCGTTCCAGCAAGGCGCGCAAGTCTTCCTGCGTGCCAATCGGCCTGGCCTTTATCAGGCTCAGGATCTTCTGTTGTCGGTCTCGTTTATTCATTGTAGTTGCATAAACGATGCATAGATGCATAAACTACCACGTGCGTTGGTATGGGGTCAAACGTTTGGGGTTTGGGATGGTGTCTTAATTTGAAAAACTTTTCTGCGGTTCTCAGCGTATCTCGGCGCCCTCTGCGTTTGAGTTGCCGTTTAACGCAGAGAACACTGAGATACGCGGAGGAGACAGAGTAAATCGATCAATTTAAGACACCACCGGGTTTGGTGAGGCTTTGCCTTAAAAGTCGGGATGGCGCTTGGATCGGGTCAGTACAGGGAGCGGTAGCGACCTGGTCAAACGATAGGGATCAAGAATCATTAGAAATATCGCATGCTGATCACTGACCAGGTCGCTATCGCTCCCTGTACTGACTCGATCCAACAATGATTTCCGACTCTTGAGGCAAGCTATTCGAGGGTGGTGAGGAGCGAGTATGTCGAAAAAACTTTGGGGCGGGAGATTCGAAGGGAAGATCGATCCGGAGTTCGCTCAGTTCAACAACTCCTACCGCTTCGATCGCAGGCTGTTTGAAGCGGACGTCGCCGCAAGCATCGCGTACTGCGAGGCGCTCGTGAATGCGGGGGTCGTCAACACCGACGAAGGAGCTCAAATCAAAACCGCTCTCGACACCATCCTGAAAAGCGGCGCTGATGAAAACCATTCCGCTGAGGACGTCCACTCATTCGTCGAGGCACGATTAATCGAGATGGTCGGGGACGTGGGCCGCAAGCTGCACACAGGCCGTAGCCGCAACGATCAGGTTGCCACTGACTTTCGACTGTGGCTGCGTAGTTCGATTGACGAACTAATGCAGTCGCTTCGCGAAGCACAAAGCGCGATCCTCGACTTCGCCGAAGCCAATCGCGACGTCGTCATTCCCGGATACACGCACCTGCAACGAGCGCAACCCGTGTTGCTGGCCCACTGGTGTCTCGCGTACGTCGAGATGCTCGGACGCGATCGTGAGCGTCTCCGCGAGGTGCGCCGTCGCGTGAACGTCCTCCCGCTCGGTTCAGCCGCGCTCGCGGGCACATCGTTTCCGATAGATCGCGAAGCATTGGCGAGTGCGCTCGGCTTTGAGGGAGTTTCGCGGAACAGTCTCGACGCGGTCAGTGACCGTGATTTCTGTGTCGAGTTTCTGAGTGCGTGCGCGCTGATCATGGTCCACCTGTCGCGATTGGCTGAGGACATCATTCTTTACGCGACTAGTGAGTTCGGGTTTGTCGAGTTGGGCGATGCGATTGCTACTGGTTCAAGCCTGATGCCGCAAAAGAAGAATCCTGATTCGATGGAGCTGGTGCGTGGGAAAGCAGGGCGCGTCTTCGGCGACCTGATGGGGCTGCTCACAACTTTGAAAGGTCTGCCGCTCGCGTACAACAAAGACATGCAGGAAGACAAGGAAGCAGTGTTCGATGCGTTCGACACGGTGTCAGCGAGTTTAGCTGTGACGGCTACGGTGTTGCGCAATGTCACGATCAACAGAGAGCGCGCGCGGGTTGCGGCGTCGAGTGGTTACATGAACGCCACGGAGCTCGCGGATTATCTCGTGCGCAAGGGCATGCCGTTCCGTGAGGCGCACGAAGTTGTCGGGAAGATCGTCACAAGCGCGATCGCATCAGGGAAAGAGTTGGAGGGAATGGATCTGAGTCAGTTCTCGGAGTTGATTAGCGAGGATGTTTATGAGGCGTTAGCACTCGAGAGGACGTTGAACGCGAAGAGTCAGATTGGCGGGACGGCGCGTGAGGTCGTTGATGGAGCATTAACCGCGGCTCGAACAGATTTGAAAAGATAATCAGTGCTGATCAGAGGGTTGGATTGTTTCCTGGTAGATGAATTTCAGATCCTGGAGCTTCAGAACCAC
>DATNDM010000153.1:0-3274 GCA_035553235.1 Pyrinomonadaceae bacterium
TTCGCAATGTCGTCACCGACGCTGAATGGCACGAAGCCGCTCGACTCGTCCGCATCCGTCGCGACCACACGAACCAGGGCGTCGGCTCGATTGCAGTCGTCACGGCCGGCACGAGCGACATTCCCGTCGCCGAGGAAGCAGCCCTCACGGCGGAGACGATGGGCAACGTTGTCGATCGTATCTGGGACGCCGGCGTCGCGGGAATTCATCGCGTACTGGCCGAACGCAGCCTCTTGCAGCGCTCGCGCGTCGTGATCGTTGCGGCGGGCATGGAAGGCGCGTTGCCATCGGTTGTCGGCGGCCTGGTAGGTGTTCCGGTCGTCGCTGTGCCAACCAGCATCGGATATGGCGCATCTTTCGGAGGTGTCGCGGCGTTGCTCGGTATGTTGAACTCATGCGCGTCGAATGTGACTGTCGTAAACATCGACAACGGCTTCGGCGCAGGCTTTGTCGCGAGCCTCATCAATCGTCGCTGGACGGTGCCCGTTGAGTAGCTCAACCGTTGCGCACTCTCGACGTTTAGTCTTAATCCTGATCGCAACGTCCCTCGTTTCGAGCGCGTGTATTTCCGCACGACGCACTCCAAACCTCGAACACATCTTCGCCACCGCGCGCAGCAGAACCGGAAAGCGCCCTGTGATCGTCATACCGGGGATTCTCGGAACTGAGCTAATCAACTCGAAGACCGGCGAAACAGTTTGGCCGTCAGCATTTCGCACGTCGCAGGAAGGACTGCCGATCAGTCCTGACCTCGCGTCGAATCATGACGATCTCGTGCCGGGCAAGATGATCGAGACAGTGAGGCT
The DNA here is from genome assembly GCA_035553235.1 of Pyrinomonadaceae bacterium. GTDB lineage: Bacteria > Acidobacteriota > Blastocatellia > Pyrinomonadales > Pyrinomonadaceae > PSRF01. The sequence goes on from DATNDM010000153.1 coordinate 807, forward strand.
CGCGCGTGTCCTGCCTGACATCTACGTGTACCGCGATTTGCTGGTCGCGCTGCGACGCTATGCCGGTTATCGCGCTGGCGACTGGAACAATCCCAGCGCGGATGGTTATGAAGACACGTTCTATGTGTTTCCTTACGACTGGCGTAAGGACAACGTCTCGAACGCGCGCGAGCTCATCAGGCGCATCGAGCAACTGAAGACGAAGCTCGGACGACCTGATCTGAAGTTCAACATCGTGGCGCATTCGATGGGCGGACTGATCGCGCGTTACGCCGCGATGTATGGGGATGCAGACTTGCCTGCCGGCGATGGTCCAATCCAACCGACATGGCTCGGCGCCGCGCATATCAGCAAGATAGTGATGATCGGCGTGCCGAACGAAGGTTCTGCCGACGCGTTCTCCACGCTGATCGAAGGCTACTCAATCACTGAGGGACTGCGGCGCCGAGTTCCGCTTCTTAACAAGCTGACTGCGGAAGACGTCGTGAAAACGCCATCTGTTTTTCAGCTCATGCCGCATCAGCAGGCGGTCAGGTTCCTCGACGAGAACCTGCAACCGCTCGCGATCGATCTCTACGATCAGGAAGTTTGGAAACGTTATGGCTGGAGCGTGATCTATTCGTCGCCCGAGTTTCGACGACAGTATGGAAGAGCAGCGGGCACTGACAGCGGAAATGGCAAGTCGGAAGATGAACTCGATGCGTATCTCGCGGCGACGTTACACCGCGCGCGTCGCTTTCAAGAGGCGCTCGATGCGCATCGCGATGCGAATGAGCCGGTAGTGTTGCTTGCGATTGGTGGTGATTGTGAGGAGACGCTGGCGTCGCCCGTGATTCTGCGCGATCAGAAACTAAATCGCTGGGTCACGCTGACACGACCGCGCGAGTACCGTACGTCGAGTGGCGTCAAGATCTCGAAGCAGAAGGTGATCAATGCGATGTACGCACCCGGCGACGGCCGCGTCACACGCGATTCGTTGCTTGGTGAGAACATCTTCAAAAAATTTTTACGCTACGCCGTGTTCGGCTGCGACCTGCACGGCCAACTCCCCCGAAATCCAACACTTCAGGACAACGCTCTCACAGCCATCGTTGGCGAAGTCTTAAATTAGCCACAAAAAGGCACAAAAAGCACAAAAGAGAAACTAATAACAGCGACCTGTACCGCAGTGAGCGGTTTCTCTTTTGTGCTTTTTGTGCCTTTTTGTGGCTAAGGATTGATGATCGCATTCAGCTTTTCCGCATAGTCGGGGTCGATGTTCGTGAGGATCGTGTACTGCTCGAGCGCGGCGTCGCGATTGCCCATCGCCATCAACGTGCGCCCGAGGTTGTAGTAAGCCTTCCCAAAATCCGGTTTCAAACGAATCGACTGCCGAAACGATTCCACCGCCTCGTTCAGCTTGTTCAACTCGAAATACGCCTCGCCCATGTTGTTCGGCGCGTTCGCGTCGCCCGGCTTCAACGTCGCCAACTGCCGAAACATCTCGATGGCTTCGTTGTACTTCTTCGACTTCAAGTAGCGGGAGCCGAGACGTTCGTACGCCGCGGTGTAATCGGGCCGCAGTCGAATCGCTTGTTTGTAAGCTTGAATCTCCTCGTCAGGCTTGCCCCAGTCGCGGTAAACGAGCCCGAGCGCGAACTGAGCGTCGGCGGCGTTGTACGGGTCGAGTTTGATCGATTGCCGGTACGCCTCAGCCGCCTCCTTGTACTGCTTCAGATAAAAATTCGCGAGACCGATATTGAAGTAAGACTCAGCGGACGGTCGTAGATTCACTGCCTTCTTCGACGCATCGATCGCTTCGGCGTGCCTGCCGAGTTTCTCGTTGCAGAATCCGCTTTGCGCCCAAGCCTCCGCGTAGTTGCTGTCTGACTCAACCGCTTTCTCGAAATACGGCAGCGCCTTCTCGCAGTCGTCTTTCGAAAGGAAACTCAAACCATCTCGGAAAAACTGGACAGCCTTCGCGCGCTTGTTGCGTCCGGTGGTCGCGACGAGATCGGCGAGCGACGTCATCGTCGCGACTTGCAATTGTGAAATGCGTTCGGAGGGAATCGCGAAGTTAACGCTTTGTCCGCCCGTGATCTGGAGTGTGGCGACGCCAATCACCTGGCCTTGCATGTTCACGACAGGGCTGCCGCTCGATCCTGACGAGATCGGCGCGGTGATCTGAATGATGCGGCCGAACGTCGGAATGTCGCGCACGGCCGAGACAATGCCGTTCGTAACGCTGCCTTCCAGTCCGAGTGGATTGCCGATGACGACAACGCTTTCGCCCTCCTGCGGCGACGTCTTGTCGATTTGTAACGGGCGAATCGGAGGCGCTGGAGCGTCGATCTTCAGGAGGGCGAGGTCGCCCTCGGCGTCGACGGCGAGAACACCTTGGACAGGGAAGACCGCGCCGTTGGACGAGTGAACTTCAGCCTTGAACGCGCCTTCGAGGACGTGTCGATTCGTGACGATCCGATCGGCTT
>DATNDM010000154.1:0-6229 GCA_035553235.1 Pyrinomonadaceae bacterium
TCCCGCAATCGCCACAACTCTTCAAACAGCTCTGCATGATCGGCGGTCTCGATAAGTACTTCCAGATCGCGCACTGTTTTCGTGACGAAGACTTGCGCGCCGATCGCCAACCTGAGTTCACGCAGCTCGACGTTGAGATGAGCTTTGCGACTCTCGATCAAATCTACACGTTGATTGAAGGCTTGTTTGCTTCGGTCTTCAAACTCATCAACGTCGATCTGCCCGTGCCGTTTCCGCGCTTCACGTTTGCTGAAGTGATGCGACGTTTTGGCTCAGATAAACCAGACCTGCGTATTCAGGGACTCGAGTTACAGGATCTCGCCCCGTCGGTCGAAGGTACTGAGTTTCCGCCATTCGCGTCGGCGTTATCTTCCGGCGGACAAGTCAAGGGCATCGTTGTTCCGGGTGGCGCGAACCTCTCGCGCAAAGTGCTCGACGAGTTGCAGGAGTTTGCGAAGCGTTACGGCGCGGGCGCACTCGCGTGGATCAAGCTCGGCGACGAAACTACGTCGTCGCTGTTGAAAGCGCTCGGTGCGGACGTCGTGGCGCGCATGGCAGATGTTGCCGGCGCGAAAAAAGGCGACGCGGTTCTGATCGTTTCAGGCAAGCCAAAGATTGTCGCGGCGAGCTTGGGGGCATTGCGAAACGAAGTAGCGAAACGTGAAAACCTGATCCCCGCGAACGTCTACGCACCGCTCTGGGTAACTGACTTCCCGATGTTCGAGTTTCACGAGGAAGACGGTCGTTACTATTCGATGCACCATCCATTCACGTCTCCGGTCGACGAAGATCTCGAGCTGTTGCAACGAGCAGTTGAGGGCGGCGAAACGGATTTGTTGGGCCAGATCAGGACCAAAGCTTACGATCCCGTCATCAACGGCGTGGAAATGGCGAGCGGCTCGATTCGAATTCATCGCCGCGACGTGCAGCGTCTTGTCTTCAAAGCCCTCGGCATGAGCACTGAAGAAGCGCGCGAACGTTTCGGTTTTTTCCTCGACGCACTCGAGTATGGCACGCCCCCGCATGGCGGCATCGCGCCGGGAATTGATCGTCTGCTGATGGTCCTAGCCGGTACTGACAACATTCGCGACGTGATCGCATTTCCCAAAACGGCGTCGGCCGCCGATCTGATGATCGATGCTCCGGGTGAAGTCGATCCAAAACTGTTGGACGAACTGCACCTGCGAGTTGTTGAAGACTGACCATGCCGCTGCTGCAGCTCCGTCGTGAACATGTGGACGCGATGATCGCCCATGCTCGCGAAACGGCGCCGGAGGAGTGTTGCGGGTTGATTGGCGGCGTCTCTGACAGACGAGCAGTCACTCTCTATCGCCTGCGCAACGTCACCCCGAATCCGCAATCAGCTTACGAAGCAGCACCTGAGGATCTCTTCGTCGCCCAACGACAGATGCGCGAGCGCGGCGAAGATCTGCTCGCCATCTATCACTCACATCCGCGCGCATCGGACCCGAGCCCGTCTGAAACCGACGTGCGCCTCGCCTACTATCCATCCGCCAGGTACTTGATCATCGGGCTCGCTGGCAGTGAGGCAGTCCTGAAAGCGTTCTCAATCTCCGAGCGAGAGCATCGCTGGCAACAGGTTGAGTATGAGATCACAGACTAGTAAGATTAGCGACGAAGAGGCGCAAAAGGCACATAGCCCAAGAGCCAACATAGCCCAAGAGCCAACGCGCACGATTTTGTGCCTTTTTGTGGCTAAAAATGGAGACGAAAAAGAGTAAATACGATACTAATCCGCTTGACCCCGACGTCGAGAAGAAAGCTGACGAAGTCTGGGGCGACCTGGGCGGCGTCACTCAGCAAGTAGGCGGCACTACGAACCAGGTCGGCGAGACTCCACACGACAACCCGCGCCGAGAGAATCCGGAAAACGCGCGACAGAACGTCTACTCAGAAGCGCCGACTCGTCGCTACGACAATCCGCCGCTCGATGCTCCATACCCGTCGGTGTTTGTGCCGCCAACTTACGCACCGCCGTCGCAGTATCAAGCGAGGCAAAACGTTTATCAGCCGCCACCTGCGAGTGCGCCGCCCGCGTGGCATTCAGTGAGCGGCATCGGCGTGCAGGAGCGGTGGGCCACGATGCTGGCCTACGCGCCCGGATTTATCGGCCTCGTAGTTGGCTTGCTCGAGTTGTTCCTCGTGCCGCGTAAAGAGGGAAGGGTACGTTTTCACGCGTCACAAGCAGTAGCCCTCCACATCGCAATTCTGATTGTTCAAACCGTCTTCAGCGCGATCAGCGCCATCAGCGGGAGTACGCTCGGCGGGACGTTATTCAAAGTGGCGGCTTTTGTATTTCTCGTGATCTCGATGATTCGCGTGTGGCGCGGTGAGCCACATCGAATCGCGCCCCTTGCTGAGCCGGCACAATGGTTTAACGACCATATCGAGCCTCGCAACCGTTGAACCCTATCTGGCATTTTCATTGCATTGTAAACAGGCGTGATCGGTCACTCGCGGTTTTGTGCGATATTCACGATGTGAAACCGGTCTTTCGCAGGTCTAACTGCGTTTCGTTTTGGTGCATAACTCCCCGAAAAGGACGAATTGCCGATTTCCAGTTGGTAAATCGCAATCGGCAATGGAGGTAACAAAATCGATGTTTAAGAGACAGACCTTGACCGTTTGGCTAACGCTGGTGGCAATCACGATGATGCCGTTCTCGGCGCTGGCGCAGACGCAAATCAAGTATCACAGCAACAAATACAGTGTTCAGGACGACATCAAACTCGGTCGCCAGGCCGCCCAGGAAGCTGAGAGCCAGTTTCCCTTGCTTCGCGATGAAACCGTGCGAAGCTACGTCGAAGGCGTAGGGCGCCGGCTTGTCGCCGCCATTCCACCAGAGTTTCAGCATCCCGAATTTCAGTATTACTTCAAAGTCGTCAACGCGCGAGACATCAATGCGTTCGCGCTTCCCGGTGGTCCAATGTACGTCAACCGCGGCATGATCGAAGCGGCTCGTAGTGAAGGTGAGATGGCCGGCGTGATGGCCCACGAGATCAGCCACGTTGCTTTGCGACACGGTACGGCGCAGGCGACCAAAGGTCAGAAGTACAGCATACTCGGCGGCATCGCGGGCATTGCCGGAACGATCCTTGGTGGACCAGGGGTGGGCCAGTTGGCCCAGGCGCCGTTTGCGGTATACCTGCTGAAGTTTAGCCGTGAATACGAAACGGAGGCCGACGTTCTCGGTGCGCAGATCATGGCGCGCGCTGGTTACGATCCGCGTGATCTGGCGAACATGTTTCGCACGATCGAACAACAAGGTGGCGGTGGCGGTGGCTTCTTGAGCGACCACCCGAGCCCGACCGATCGTTATGCGCGCATCAACCGTGAAGCGCAAATGTTAAGAGTGAATACCGCCGCCAACCGCGATTCCCGCGACTTTGCGCGTATTCAGGAGCGACTGCGTGGTTACGGCAGCGCGCCCACGATGGCCGAGATTCAGCGCAGCGGGCAACGTTATCCGGTTGGTGAGCAGACCGGCAATTTACCGGACAATGCGCCGACCGGGCGCGTGTCGTATCCGTCGAATCGTTACCAAAGCGTCTCGATCTTCAACGGTGGTGTGAGCGTGAGCGTGCCGAGCAACTGGCGGCAGGTCAATGAGGGCAATTCGGTGTGGTTCGTGCCGGAAGGTGCTTATGGCACCTACAACGGCCAGGCTGTTTACACGCACGGCGCGAGTTTTGGTGTGGGACAAACCAACAGTCGCAATTTGCAAAGTGCGACGCAGGAGTTGATCAATAGCTTCGCGCAGGGAAATAACAACCTGCGGACGAGTGGTGGTTATCAGCGAACGACGCTCGCTGGCCGTCAGGCGCTGTGGACGACGTTGACGAACATCAACGAAGCCACCGGGCGTCCTGAGAACATCAGGTTGATCACGACGCAATTGCGGAATGGACAGTTGTTCTACATGATTGCGGTCGCGCCGCAGAACGAACGTGGGTTTGATACTGCGTTTGATCAGATCCTGAGATCGGTCCGCATCAACGATTGATTTTCGCCACGGATGACACGGATTGACACGGTTTTATCTGTGTAATCCGTGTCATCCGTGGCTTATTTTTTAGCGGCCTGCCACAACTCTTCCAGCTCATTGATCGATGTTTGATCAAACGCCTGCCCTCGTTCGTGCAGCGCGTTCTCGATGTATTCAAACCGCTGCCTGAACTTTCGATTCGTTAACTTCAACGCCGCTTCGGGTTCGACCTGCATGTGTCGCGCGATGTTCGTCGCGGCAAACAACAGATCACCAAGCTCTTCGCGCACGCGTGCGTGATTCGCTTCGTCCTGAACTGCCGCGTGCTCCTTGATCGCCGTACGCAGCTCATCGATCTCTTCCTGTAGCTTGTCGAAGATGTCTTCCACCGACTTCCAGTCGAAACCGACGCGTGCGGCTTTTGTCGACAACTGATGCGCTTCCATCAACGCGGGCGCTTTCGATGATACACCTGTGAGTAACGAGGTGTTGACGTTCTCAGTTTTACCGGATGCACGCCGCTCCTCGGCTTTCATAGTTTCCCAGTTAAGCAACACTGTCGCTGCGTCGTTAGCTTCGACGTCGCCAAACACGTGTGGATGCCGGCGCACCATCTTGTCGTGAATAGCTGTCGTGACATCGTCGATCGTGAACTCGCCGCGCTCTTTCGCGACCTGTGCGTAGAACACGATTTGAAACATCAGATCGCCGAGCTCGTCGCAGAGTTCGCGCGGCCGGCCCTCGCGCGCATCCTCGACTGCTTCAAACGCTTCGTAAGCTTCTTCAAGCAGCATTGGCGCGAGTGTGGCGTAGGTTTGTTCGCGGTCCCACGGGCAGCCGTTGGGAGCGCGCAGGCGCTCCATCAGCGCGACTAAATCGTTAAAATTTGCAGGCATAAAGCTAGTCTAACACCGCATGCGTGCTTAGCGCCTTTGTGGTTTAATAACACCATGCAAGAAGAGCAACCCACTTTCAAAGTTACTGACCGAAGACTGTTCAATGCTGACGGCAGCCCGCGCGATCTGCCAGCCGAAGAGAAGCCGGAAGCGCCCGCTGCGACCGCGCCTGAAGTCGCTCCAGTTGCGCAGGAAACACAAACCGCACCGGAACCGCAAGTCGCTGCGAGTGCGGCGCAGGAACCTTCAGCGGCTGAAGAGGAGTTCACCGAAGAAGACCTGGCCGACGCGCGCGATCCGGCGAGTTTTGTGAGCTTTCTGATGATGCTTGCCCAGAATGCGGCTTCCACACTCGGTATGGTCGAGCATCCGGTGACGCACCAGCGCGACGTCGATGTCGAGTCAGGCAAACACTGGATTGACGTGCTCGGGATGTTGCAGAAGAAGACCGCAGGAAACCTGACGCCGCAGGAGAAGCGAATGCTCGAAGGGCTGCTTGCGGATTTGCGAATGCAATACGTTTCGCTCGTCAATTCACCGCAACAGGGGCGCAGATTTAGCGGCAGCGATATCACTGGGGGGAGATGAAACTCACCTTTTTAGGTACGGGAACCTCCACCGGCGTGCCGTCAATCGGTTGTGAATGTGAGACCTGTATCTCCGACGATCCTCGCGACAAGCGTCTGAGAGTTTCAATCATCATCGAACATGCCGGACGCACCGTGCTCGTGGATACCTCTGCCGATTTTCGACAGCAGGCGCTGCGCTTCGGACTGAAGCAGCTTGACGCGGTCCTGATCACGCACTGTCACGCCGATCATGTTTTCGGTCTTGACGACATTCGCCCGCTCAACTTTCGCTTTGGCGCGCTTAACGTGTTCGCGAATGACTGGGCCTGGCGCGATATCAAACGCATTTTCAAATACATCTTCGAGCCTTCGCATTTTGGTGGCGGTCTGCCGGAAGTGATTCCCAACCTCGTGACACCAGGCGCGAGCTTTTGTATCGGAGAAGAGCTCGAGATCACGCCGCTCGAAGTGATTCACGGGCGTTTGCCGGTGATGGCCTATCGCTTCAACGATTTTGCGTACCTGACTGATCTCAGCGAGATTCCGCGCGCGACGATGGATGCGTTGCAAGGTTTGGACGTGCTCGTGCTTGATTGCCTGCGGTTCCGAGAACATCCGACACATCTCTGGGTGGACAAAGCTTTGAGCTACGTGGACCAGTTGCAGCCGCGTCGCACCTTCTTTACTCATATCGCTCACGACATCAAGCACGCTCGCGATTCCGCGCGTCTGCCCGCGGGTGTCGAGTTTGCTTACGA
>DATNDM010000155.1:0-3969 GCA_035553235.1 Pyrinomonadaceae bacterium
TGGGCTACGCCGATCCGGCTTTCGCGGCGGCAGACTGGTCCAGGATGGATCTGCCGCAACAGTTTGAGACGGCCGGACTGCTCATTGACGGAGCTGTCTGGTTTCGCAAAGAGTTGGACCTGCCGGCGTCGTGGGCCGGCAAAGATCTCGTCGTTAATCTGCCGCCAATCGACGATCAAGACGTCACCTATTTCAACGGCACGAAGGTCGGGTCGATCGGAAGAGAGACGCCAAACAGTTACATGGTGCCGCGGAAGTATGTCGTGCCTGGTTCGCTTGTGCGTGCCGGCAGAAACGTGATCGCGGTGCGTGTTTTCGACAGTGCCGGTGAAGGTGGGTTTAGTCGCGGCGGTGCGATGTCGATTGGACCATCTGATGCGGAGCCGGTGTCGCTGAAAGGAGTTTGGGATTACAAAGTCGAGCTGGCGCTCGAGCCGAAGCATCCGGACTGGGGCACGCGTCCGGAAGCTGTCGGAGTGAGCAATCAAAATAACCCGAGTGTGCTTTACAACGCGATGCTCGCGCCGCTCGTGCCGTTCGCGATTCGCGGCGCGATCTGGTATCAGGGCGAGAGCAATGCGGGACGCGCTTATCAGTACCGCACGCTTTTTCCAACGATGATTCGTGACTGGCGCCGCGCGTGGGGCAGCGTGTTTCCATTTTACTTCGTGCAGCTTCCTAACTGGCGTGCGCGCAAAGCCGAGCCGGACGAAAGTGATTGGGCCGAGTTGCGTGAAGCGCAAGCGACGACGCTGCGCGAGCCGCAGACTGGCATGGCGATCACGATCGACGTCGGCGATGAGCTCGATCTGCACCCAAAGAACAAGCTCCCGGTCGGTCGCCGGCTGGCGCAATGGGCACTAGCCAACACGTACGGTCAAAAGATCATTCCCTCCGGACCGCTGTTTGATCGATACACAGTCGAGGGCGACAGCATTCGGATTCATTTCAAGTACGGCGCAGGTCTGAAGACGAGCGATGGTGGACCAGTGAAGGGCTTTGCGATTTCCGGTGACGATCGGCATTTCGTGTGGGCCGACGCGCGCATCGAAGGCGACTCGGTAATAGTTTCAAGTCCTAAAATCTCGAAGCCAGTGTCCGTTCGTTATGCCTGGGCTGATAACCCGATGACGAATCTCTACAACAGCGCCGATCTGCCGGCCTCGCCTTTCCGAACGGACGACTGGCCCGGAGTCACCGCGGCGCACCGATAGAAGTTTAGAACCACAGATGCGCGATCAATTAACAACCAGGAACATTCATGCACATTCGACTACTTACTTTGGTATTGATCGGTTCGTTGCTCTATTCGGTTCCAAACCACGTAACTCCGCAAACTTCTTATCAGGCTAGCCTGGCGATCCGTCTGGACCAGCCACGCTGGACCATTAATCGCAACATCTACGGACAGTTTGCCGAACATCTCGGTCGCCTGATTTACGAAGGCATCTGGGTCGGAGAAAACTCGCCCATCCCGAACACGCGCGGCATGCGCAACGATGTGCTTGCCGCGCTGAAGGAGCTGCATGTTCCGGTGTTGCGTTGGCCCGGCGGCTGCTTTGCAGACGAGTATCACTGGCGCGACGGTATTGGTCCACGCGACCAGCGTCCGCGCCGTCCCAACTCGAGCTGGGGCGGCGTTGACACGAACGCCTTCGGCACACACGAATTCCTCGATCTGTGCGAGATGTTGGGAGCCGACGCCTACATCAACGGTAACGTGGGCAGTGGCTCGCCTCAGGAGATGATGGAGTGGATTGAATACATGACCTCCGATGCTGATTCTGAGCTCGCCAACCTCCGCCGTCGCAATGGACGCGATAAACCCTGGAAGATCCCTTACTTTGCGGTTGGTAATGAAACGTGGGGCTGCGGTGGAAACATGCGGCCGGAGTATTACGCCGACGTGTATCGTCGCTACGCCACCTTCATCAAGAACCACTCAGGCAATCAGATCCAAAAGCTTGCTGTTGGAGGTTACGACGAGAACTACAACTGGACCGAAGTGCTGATGTCGCAGGCAGGAAAGCAAATGGATGGACTGTCTCTGCACTATTACACATTACCGACCGGCAAGTGGGACAAGAAAGGCTCGGCGACGCAGTTTGGCGAAACCGAGTGGCACGCGACACTCGCCAGAACACTGCGCATGGATGAGTTCATTCAGCGGCACAGCGCGATCATGGACAAGTACGATCCGCAGAAGCGCGTCGGCCTGATGGTGGACGAGTGGGGCACGTGGTACGACAGCGAGCCGGGCCGCGACATGGGCGCGCTCTACCAGCAGAACACGTTGCGCGATGCGGTCGCCGCCGGCATCAATCTCAACATCTTCAACAAACACTCAGATCGCGTGAAGATGGCCAACATCGCGCAGATGGTCAACGTGCTTCAGGCAATGATTTTGACTGACAAAGAGAAGATGGTGCTCACGCCTACGTATCACGTCTTCAGGATGTACAGCGTGCATCAGGGAGCGACATTGATTCCGGTCGATCTGAGTGCGCCGGAGTACAGGTTGGCTGATGCGTCTGTTCCATCACTGAGCGCTTCGGCTTCGCGCGACAATCAAGGACGTGTCCACTTATCTGTCGTCAATCTTGATCCAAACCATACGGCAGAAATCACCACGACGATTTGGGGTGGCGCGATCAAGATGGTAACTGGAGAAGTACTTACGGCACTGGTCGTGAACGCGATGAATACTTTCGACAGTCCGAACACTGTCAAACCAGCACCATTCAATGATTACAAACTCGACGGCTCGCAATTAAGTCTGCGCATTCCATCGAAGTCGGTCGTGGTGTTGGAGCTCAGGTAACTCGATGAGCTTCTTCTCTGTGCAACCTCTGTGTTCTCTGTGTCTCCGTAATGAGTATTTGTCAGAATTACCTAACCACAGAGACACAGAGGACGCAGAGGTTGCACAGAGAAATCCAAACTAAGACATCACCGTTTTTATTGACACCTTGCTGCGGCAGGAGTATGTTCCGCTTGCTCAACCTTCGTTAACACGCGACTCACACGTCCCATGAAATAGGAGAACGACGCCATGAGTTATCTTGATTCGCCGCGCATTCACTTTCGTGGCTGGTTTCAGGCTGATGTTTCGACCATCAACAACGACGTCCGATTTTTTCAGAACGACTCGTTTGTGCCGGATTATCAACAGCTCGATACCAATGGAAGCTGGAACCCGAGAGGAACTGCTGTATTCCGCATACTCGATTGTTCAGTCACCGGCGGGTTTCTCGACGGGCGCGCGCTTACGACCTCGCAGGACGACCCGGTTATCGGACAGACACTGCAAAACGCGGTCGACCGCGCACCGGGAAAACTCGTCGATCTCGATCCGCAACAGCAGATGGTGTCGATGATCTTCGGCATGCAAGTACGCGTCGATGGACCGCACGCCGAGGCGTTGTTTCAAGGGAATTTCGAACCGGCTCCGTTCACCAACTTGTGGAAGCGCCAGCAGCACGGCCCGAAAACGGATCAGCAACTGTGTGCCTACTATCAATCAGTGCTGGACAAGGTCGTGTGGGCTGAAAACATCGAGTCGACGCTTCTCAACACGCTCAAGTCAACGACGCAGGACGACATGTTGTCGATTAACTTCAACGTGTACGGCTTCGGGCGCGATCCGTCACAGCCCCGCTACACGATGGGCCATCTCGTCGGCACTATCGGACCTTATCTCAGCGGCGAGCCAAAGCAGTTCGTGCTCGGTCGCCAGATGATCACGTTTGCGCCGAACTGGCCAGTACCTGATACCAATGTGAACAGCTTGCAAGCCAAACTCGCCGCTGACGGTAATTCGCTGACGGCCGACTTCGGAAACACTTTTCCGATCATCGATTCGAGCGGCGCGCCGACGGATCTCGGCCCCGTGCAATTGGGTGTGTTACGAACGAACCCGCAGGACCACATCACCACCGTTGAAAGCAGCGAGTTGGTTTTGCTCGGCGA
>DATNDM010000156.1:0-2267 GCA_035553235.1 Pyrinomonadaceae bacterium
TAAGTGCGGAGCGGGCTCTTGATTCGACGCGCCAACTTCCCTGCCAACGCACTGCCGAGTGCAAGCCCACCCATAAATGCAGCCAGCACCGTGCTGACCGCGAGCGTCGTCGCGCCAAACACCAATCCCAACATCCGCGCCCAGAGCACTTCATAGATCAGTCCGGTCGCGCCCGAAAGTACAAAGCACAGACCAACCAGAACGATCGTGGACGATGAATAGACAGAGACTCCCGAGCGCTCACTAACAGCATTCATCTTTGTGATTTTTGTTTTTTGTGCCTACAAATCTACAAATGGCTTGCACGAAAAGTGTTTTTTACAACTCTCGGATTCTTCTCTGTGACCTCTGCGTATCTCTGTGATCTCTGCGTAACTGTAGTCACGAGAATATTTAACGCAGAGATAGCAGAGATACGCAGAGACCGCAGAGAAGACTTCAAATCCCGACAGGACTACTTTTCGTGCAAAGCCGCTACAAATAAATGACGTGGCTCGTGCGCCAGATGTTCGCAGGTATCGATCCCGGCGCCGCGGCGGTCAACAGAATCGCGTAATCATGCTCGTCCGTATTCCAATTAACATCTTCAAGCCCGGGTGCCTGCTTCTCGGACAGAGTCACCAATGCGAGTCGCCGCAAACATCGATACAGTTGCTCCGTTCCCGAACCGAATGGCCCAACATCATCGCCCAACACAAGCCTGACTTCCGCACGCTCATCGACGAAGTGCTTGATCAACGACGCCGCCTGCACCACACCACGCTCGAACCGCTGCGGCAGATCACTACCCGCGCCATGCGAGAGTCTCGTGTCCAACACGATCGTGATGCGCCGCTCATCTTCAGACGCAAACTCGCGCACCGTCAGTCGTCTCGATCGCGCCGTCGCCTTCCAATCGATGTGACGCAAATCGTCCTGCGGCTGGTAGTCGCGCATGGAAAACAGATCGTGCCCCGCGCCACGACGCATCGCCGGCATCCGTCCCGCGTACATCGGCAACAAATGCAACTTGTCGCTGATCACTTCCGGCTTCGGATACACGATGATGTCAACGTTGCGCGCGCGCAAACGACGCCGCCGCCGAAAAAACCCAAACGGAAAACGAGTCGACAACTCAAAGCCATCGATCAGCACGTGCCCACGCGTCGGAAACAGTTGCTCAACTCGCTGTTCCGCTGCCGCACTGTGCGGAACGTAACTGAAGTAAGCAAGCAATCGTTTGACGTGACGCGGGCGCCGCTTCTGATCAACTTCATTAACCGGGCCACGTGCCTCGACCAGGATTGAAAACGACGGCAACACACGCTTCGTATTTCGCAGCGTCACGATCACCGGCGCCGGCTCTGCCGCAAAGATATGATCCGGGAAACGCGCGGAGACAGTCAGGTCGCGCAGCGAAGTGCCTGCATGCACCCAGCCGACGAAGAGCGTCGAACACAATAATGAAAACACCAGAAACAGCAGATTGTTTCCCGTGTTCCATGCCGCGAACCCGACCACGACGATGATCACCAGAAACACACCGCCACCGCTCGTCGGCTCAAAGGGAACATCGATGCTTGCGACTTCGACTCGCGCAGAACGCGCCAGCGGTGGAACGATAAAGACGGTCAGTAAAAACGCGATCAGCAGCGACAAAATCGCAGCCCCACCCGCGAGACTATTGTCGCCATTGCTGCGCGCGAGCACGGTCACGAGCGCTGAAGTGAGCCCGGCAATAACCAGTAACGTGCCGAGCACCACGCGCACGAATGACGTTTTCTGAGGAGCCGCGCGATCGATCTGTGCCTCTGGCTTCACAGCGGAACACTGACGGTTTTGAGAATTTCGTTGAGGACGGCTTCTGCTTCTTCACTGCGACGCAGCGACGACGAGAATCGCGAGCTAACTACGATGCGATGCGCAAACACCGGCACGACGAGTCGCTTGATGTCGTCGGGAATGCAGTACGTACGGTCTTCGGTAAGCGCGAGAGCCTGCGCAGCGCGGAAGAGCGCCAGCGTTCCTCGCGGGCTGACACCGAGATCCAACATCTCGGAAGAACGCGTGGCGGCAACGATGCGCATCAGGTACTGAACGAGCGCATCGTCAACAGCAACACTTGCGACGGTCTGTTGCAACTCGACAACTTCACGCGCAGTCATCACCGGCTCGATATCGTCTAACGGATCTGTGAACTCCCGATCGCGCAAAATCTTTTGTTCGTCAGCGGGCGCGGGATAGCCGATGCGCAGGCGCAGCATGAATCGATCGAGCTGCGACTCGGG
>DATNDM010000157.1:0-6891 GCA_035553235.1 Pyrinomonadaceae bacterium
CGCATCAAACCGTATAGAAGAGCTTCGGGTCGGGGAGGACAACCGGGAATATAAACGTCAACAGGGATACAACGATCGACACCCTGCATCGTCGAGTAGGAGTCGAATGGTCCACCGGTGGAAGCGCACGCGCCCATGGCGATGGCCCACTTCGGTTCCGGCATCTGATCGTAAACACGTCGCACAACCGGGCCCATCTTCAGAGTGACAGTTCCGGCAATGATGATCAGATCGCTTTGTCGCGGACTCGGACGGAAAACGCCGGCGCCGAAACGGTCGATATCGAAGCGTCCCGCGCCGGTGGCAATCATCTCGATAGCGCAACACGCCAGGCCGAACGTCATGGGCCACAGCGCGGACTTGCGCGCCCAGTTCACGACCGGCGCCGCGATGTCGACAGTCTTTGCGCCCACGGTGCGTCGAAGCGAGTTCATGATCGAATCGACGGTGGTTAGAACAAATCCCTCTTCGTGTTCAGCCATGTATGTTTACGCCCACTCGAGCGCGCCCTTCCGCCACGCGTAGTAATATCCGACGACGAGAATCGCGATGAACACAAACATCTCGATCAGCGCAAACTTCGTAAAGGAAAAGTTGTCGCCCATGAAGATGATTGCCCAGGGCAGCAGGAATATCGTCTCGACGTCGAAAATGAGAAACAGCATCGCAACGATGTAGTAGCGCACGGTGAAACGCTCGTGCGCTTCGGTCGTCGGGTCGATGCCGCACTCATACGGCCGCATCTTGTCCTTCTCGTATTTGATCGGACGCAGAAACCTGCCGAGGATGATGGGCAGCACGGGAAAGATCACGGCCACGGCGAAGAAAACCATTACGGGCCAGTAAGCTGTGATCGGGCTGCCGACAGTCTGAGTTGTAGTCGTTGCTGCTGCTTGAAGAAGCATGTGATTGTCACCGAAATAGTAAGCGTCGCGTAACTTTGTGTCAATCTACTGTTTCACCAGATGGTGATGTAATTTGAACTGCTTCTCTGTGCAACCTCTGTGTTCTCTGTGTCTCCGTGGTTGTGTTGGCCGAAAATCACCACAGAGACACAGAGAACACAGAGGTTGCACAGAGAAGAGCGCGATCAGGACTTTTTGTGCAAAGCCGTTCACATCAGCTTTGCCTCAAAAGTCCAAAATCATTCCTGTCTCGGGTCAGTACAGGGAGCGGTAGCGACCTGGTCAAACGATGGGAGCCAGAGTCGTTAGGAAATCTCGCAGGCTAATCACGGACCAGGTCGCTACCGCTCCCTGTACTGACCCGATCCAAGTTGCCATTCCCACTTTGGAGGCAAAGCAGTTCACATCGATGTAACTTCACAGCAAGGCTGATTTAAGGTACACGTCATACGCTCGAATGTCTCTTTCAACTCCATACCCGAGGACCTAAAACAATGAAGTTGCTACTGCCCGTCATTTTAGTGTTGGGTGTAATGCCCGCGCAGGCGCAGCAAATGATGAAGCCGACTGTCGATGCGCCCGAAACGAACGTTTCCGAGCGCGTGCGCTTGCTCGAAAGCGAACTCGAACGCCAGAACAGCAAGCTCGACCAACTGCAAAAGTCGCTCATCGAACAGCAAGCCACGATTCAGGCGCTACTCGATAAACTCAACGCATCACCAAGTGCTACAGCAACAGTCGCAACTGTGAAAGAACCTGAGCACGCGGCGACTTCAGCACCAGCCGAACAGCAGACGCCGACGGTCGAACAACGTCTCGCGAAAGTCGAAAGCCAGGCACTGAAGATCGGTCCAGTGAAAATCAGCGGCGACTTTCGTCTGCGTTTCGACGGCACGTTTCGCAGCGCCACGGAACCTCCCGATCCGCCGCTCGGAAATGTGCAAAATGCGCGCGGCAGGTATCGCTTCCGTTTGAACCTCGACACCGATCTCTATCCGAACCTCAGCTTCCACGCGCAGCTCGCCACCGGCCCGCTGAATAACCAGCTCTCCACGAATCAGGACTTCACGTCGATTGCAGTGCGCGCTCCGTTCGCACTGAGCGAAGCGTGGATCGAGTATCGACCGACCAAATCGTGGCAGTTACAAGGCGGCCGCGTGCAGGACATTTTCGCCGACAATTCGCGCTTTCTCTTCGACGACGACATTCGCTTCAACGGCTTCAACGAACGATACACCCATTCGTTCAAACGAAACGATGCTTACGTCTCGAGTCTCGAATTGCGCGCGGCCCAGTACATTCTGTCGACTCCGAACGTCGCAGTGATCGCACCGAATAGTCCACTCGCGCGCGCCGGCGAAGTGGTTGGGACGACCGGACGATCTGCGACGCTTTTCCACCAGGGATTGCTCGTCAATCAGAAGTTCAACGAGCGTTGGAACAGCCAGCTCGGCGGTGATATTCAGCTTTACAATCACGCGAATCAGATTGCACTCGCTTCGACACAAGATGGACTCGTGCTGCTGGTCCAGCCCGGAATCGGTATCGCGCTGTCAGGTCCGATTGTCGGTACCGGTACGGCCACGACAACTCCGGGCGGCGCCATGTACACCGCACCGGGATTCCAGGTTGCGCGACTGACGTATCGTTTGAACTACGCGGGATTTACGCACGGCGACCATGCGTTTCCGTTCGTGTTCAATTTGCAGTTCGCGCGTAATGTGGCCACCGGGCTTAATGAACGTGATGCGATGCTCGCGGCTTTGCAGGTCGGCAGGATTACGAAACGCGGCGACACGTCCTTTTTGTATTTGTTCACGATCAAGGGCGCGAATTCGATGATTTCGCAGGTGACGGATGATGACCTCGGAACAGGAACCGGTGTGAACATCCGTACGAGTCATTTCCGGTTCGAGTATGGGATCAGCAAGAAGGTGACGTTCCAGAGCTTGTTCTTCTTCCAGCACCAGTTGCGACGCAGCGGGCAGTACCCAAACTTCTTCGTTCCGATCGGTGACTTTGCGCCGCTGACGTATCGCTTGCAGCAGCAGGTGGTGTTCACCTTCTAAAGGACGCGGATTAACGCGGATTGACTGCAGGATTTTTTTCGTGATGCTCTTGCAGTCTTCCGCTGTCGGGATGCCAAACCTTGACAAGTCTGTCGTCAAATTTCCTCTACGATAGGATGTGTGCGAGTCGCTCCACTCCGCGCCATAGGTCGTCGCCGCTGGGCACCGGCACGCCCATGTAGTGCATGACCGAGACGACCACGATGCCGAGAATGAAGGTTGTCAGCACAGCCTTCAACAAAGCGGCACCCAACTGGGTCAGAAATGACGAGACCTTTCTCAAATATCGCCGAATTCGCATAGTTGATCCCCCCAGACCTTAGTCTGTCGGTTAACATCTGGTGAGCAACCGGGGCACCTGCGCCTGCGCAGGCGATGGAGGACTATGGGGCTGTCGGGGACGATCGAGGCCAAAACCTCACGAGCGATTATCGCAAAGGCCGCGGCTCATTGACAACATTGTTTTACCACGACTCACGTGTGGCGATTTTGCCCGTTCAGGACAGATCGCCTCAACTCAATTGCACACTTTCTCAAGACTTCGGAGCGAACTGCGTTGTCCGAAAACGGCATGTCACTTGCGGCTGTAGAGAACCAAACATCGAGCGCGGGACAGACCATCAACAAGGAAGGTTAGCCATGACGTTAACGGCTGCAGGCAATCCCCTGGTCCTGGTTGTCGAAGATCACGACGACACTCGCGAAATGCTTCAGTTGCTGTTGGGTGGATTTGGGTGTCGCGTCGTCGGGGCTGCGAACGGTTACGATGGAATGAGCATCGCTGAGGAAATCCTTCCCGACTTGATCCTGATGGACATGAAAATGCCGCGGCTCGACGGTCTTGCCGTGACACGTATGATTCGTTCTCATCCGACTCTGAAGGACGTGCCGATCCTCGCCGTGACTGGCATAGCAACACCGCAATTTCACAGCGAAGCACTGAGCGCCGGCTGCAATTATTGCCTCGACAAACCCATCGACTTCGAGCGTCTTGAGAAATTCGTCAAAGCTCTGACGCTTGCCGTCCCTCGGCCGTTTGCACGTGCGATTCCTTACCCGCTGACCATGAAGGTCTGAGAACGCGGTGACATTGCTTTTCTCTGCGCCACCTCTGCGTTCTCTGCGTCTCTGCGGTTAACTAATTCAGCAATAACTCACCGCAGAGACGCAGAGAACGCAGAGGTGGCGCAGAGAAATCAATATTTTGGCACTTTTTGTGCAAAGCCTTGATTGCAACACTATCTTGTTAGTCTTGTGAGCATGTAATCACGTGGCACAAGCAGAATCATTTCATGCGCCTGGGAATTTTGCTGAGTGTCGTTATTGCAGCCGCTTTGCTCGGGGCCTGTAATCGCGAAAGGTTTACGCTGGAGTCGAAGCCGGCTCCGAATACGAGCGGAGCATCTGCCGCGCCGAACAATGCCACCGTCGCGCCAGTCGCGTCGTACGCCGAAACGGTGGCCAAGGTGACGCCGGCAGTCGTGACGATTCGTTCGCAGGCGCGCGTTCGCCAACCGCAGCAGTTTCCGTTCATGGACGATCCTTTCTTTCGGCGCTTCTTCGGCGAGCGAGGAGAACAACAACAAGCGCCGCCGGCAATCCGGCAGGGTTTAGGTTCGGGTGTTATCGTCAGACAGGACGGCTACATCCTGACGAATCATCACGTGATCGACGGTGCGGAGCAGATCGAAGTCGATTTAAACGACCATCGCAGTCTGCCGGCGCAGGTTGTCGGTTCCGATCCGCCGAGTGACCTGGCGGTGTTGAAAGTTAGCGCGAACGGGCTGCCGGTGTTGCCGCTCGGAAACTCGGATCAAACTCGTGTGGGCGACGTCGTGCTGGCGATCGGAAATCCGCTCGGCATAGGCCAAACAGTGACGATGGGAATCATCAGTGCGAAGGGACGCCAGACAGGTTTGAGCAACGGCAGTTTCGAAGACTTTCTGCAAACGGACGCGCCGATCAACCGCGGCAATTCAGGCGGCGCGCTGGTGAACACTAATGGCGAGTTGATCGGCATCAATTCACAGATACTCTCGCCGTCCGGCGGCAGCATTGGCCTCGGCTTCTCGATTCCATCAAACATGGCGCGCAGTGTGATGGAGCAGTTGGTCAATACGGGCAAGGTGAGACGCGGACAACTCGGAGTTGTCGTGCTGCCGATTCCATCAGACGAAGCGACAAAGCTCGGCGTGAAGGAAGGTCCGGGCGTCGTTGTTTACCAGGTGCAGTCGGGGAGTGGTGCTGATCGGGCTGGGCTGAAGCCCGGAGACGTGATCACGGCGTTCAACGGCACGGCCGTTACGGATCCGAATCAGTTTAGGAATGCGGTCGCGTCGACGTCGCCGGGCAGCGAGGTGACGCTCACAGTCAAACGCGGCGGGAATGAACAGCAGGTAAAGGCGACGCTCGGCGAATTCACCCCCGCAGCCGAACGCCCACGCGATCAGGATCAGTAAGAGCCACGAAGAGGCACAAAAAGCACATTAACTGAAAAGCAAACGACGGCCCATTTTCCCGCAGCGTCTTTGCTTTTCAGTTTATGTGCTTTTTGTGCCTTTTCGTGGCAAGTGGATGGTAAAGGTGCTGCCCTTGCCCAGCTCAGAGGTGACGGTCACTTCTCCGCCGTGCAGCAGCGCGAGGTGCTTCACGATCGCGAGGCCGAGGCCAGTCCCGCCCATTTCTCTCGAGCGCGCGCGGTCAACACGATAGAAACGTTCGAACAATCGCTCGAGGTGCTGCGCCGGAATTCCGTCGCCGTTGTCCCGCACAAGAATTCGGTCGCGTTCTCCCGGCTCATGCGAAATCACGACCGTGCCGTGCTCGCGACTGAACTTGATCGCGTTGTCGATCAGGTTTGTGAGCATCTGTTCCAGCCGGCGCGCGTCCGCGTAGACCATCACTTCCGGATCCACCTTGTTCTCCAACACAACACCCTGCGCGGCTGCCTTCGCGTTCAGCGAATCGCAAACATCCTGGACCACATCGTGCAACTCAACCGGCGCGGCGCGGAGTGTGACGTTCCCGCCTTCGATCGCAGTCAGCTCCAGAATGTCGTCGATCAAACCTTGCATGCGCGAAGCGTTCTTGCGAATGATTGAAAGAAAACGCTGAGAGCTCTCGGGGTCTTCGATCGCGCCGTTTTCGAGTGTTTCGACGAATGCGAGAATCGACGTCAGCGGCGTTCGCAGTTCGTGCGAGACGTTGGAGAGAAACTCCTGTCGCACATGTTCGAGACGTTCGGTGCGTGTGATGTCGAAGAAGACGCCGAGCGCGCCCTCGGCGCCGTTGCCGTTGACAGTTCCGATCGGAATCACGCGCAGATCGAAGATTTGTCGCTCTGGTCCATGTGTCTCGACTTTGATGCCGCTGCGTTCGCTGCCTTTCAGTCCGTCAAGAAACGCACTGTAGATCGCTGGATTACGCGTGAGCTCGGTCAGCCGTTGTGATTCGAGCGCGGGGAGTGTCGGATTGAAGAGCTTGCGAGCCGCCGGATTCGAAGCAACGACGCGCATGTCTTTATCGACAACCAGCAGTCCCTCGCGCATGCCGGTCATCGTTGCGCTGAGAAGCGAGTGCACGTCGGGTGCTTGAGTTTGATCGGAGACGGGATTTTGCGCCGCAGAACTTTTGCGAGTGGCCGCCGCCCACACGGCCACGATCAGCACGACTCCTGCCAGGATCAACCGCGCGCTGAAGGAAGGAATGACGAGCGCAAGGATCGTGAGAACGACGCACGTGCCTGTCAAAATCGAATGTCGCCTGGGCACAAACTAACCTTCTTATCCGCGGATTACGCAGATCGCGCAGATTGCTATCGAGTCTGTGTAATCTGCGTAATCGGTGGACTCAATTGCAGCCGACGAAACGATAACCAACTCCGACCACCGTCTCTATACAATCGCCGCACTTATCGA
>DATNDM010000158.1:0-4136 GCA_035553235.1 Pyrinomonadaceae bacterium
GGAAAAAGTTCCGAAGAATTTTGAGCGCGGATTGAACGATCAAAGGCGATTTTCGCGGATCTGAATGAGCTTTGTCCGACTGGAGGCGCCGGATTTGATCGAGACGCCGGATTTTGGGCAGTGGAAGTGTTTGGCGACGAGGGCGATCAGTTCTGCGTTGGCTTTGCCGTCCACAGGTGGTGACTTGAGTTGGGCGAGCCAGGTTCCGTCTTCGTTTTGTTCGAGCCGGCTCGTCCGTGAGTTGGGTTTCACCTTTATCTGTATCAGTGTCATCCGTGGCTAAAATATTTATACTCTCCCGAAATGTCTACCCAAACATCAACTGCGACGGCGCGAGCGGTTGCTTTGCGCTGCTCGGGGCTGGTCAAGAGATTCGCGGACGTCACTGCCGTCAACGGGCTCGATCTGGAAGTGTTCGCAGGCGAGTGCTTCGGTCTGCTTGGTCCAAATGGCGCGGGCAAGACAACTACCGTCGAAATACTCGAAGGCCTGACGCCTTCAGACGAAGGCACGGTTGAACTGCTCGGCCGGCATTGGACGTCAGGTGATAATCGAGCGCTACGCGAACGCATCGGCGTGCAGTTGCAGGAGACACAACTCGCAGAGAAGGTGACTGTAGAAGAAACGGTGCGCCTGTTTCGCAGTTTTTATCGACGCGGACACAACGTCGAAGAAGTTATTCACACAGTCGCGCTGGAAGAAAAACGGAATGCACGTGTCGGCAAGCTTTCCGGTGGACAGAAACAACGGCTCGCAGTTGCATGTGCGCTGGTAAGCGATCCGGAACTATTGTTTCTCGACGAGCCGACCACCGGACTCGATCCGCAGGCGCGGCTCTCGCTGTGGGACATCGTCGAAAAGTTTCGCGCCGGCGGCGGCACCATTCTTCTGACGACGCACTACATGGAAGAAGCCGCGCGCCTCTGCGATCGCGTCGCGATCATGGACCACGGCAAAATGATCGCACTCGGCACACCGGCCGAGTTGATCGAATCGCTCGGCGCTGATCAGATCATCGAGTTCAGCGTCACCAAGGAACTTGCGGACGATCCGGTGAAACGACTTCCGGCAGTCAGTCATTTGCACAAACGCGGCGACGTCTATGCGCTCACCGTCTCGGAGATCGGCGTCGCCTTGCCTGCGCTGCTCGCCGAAATTGAACGACAACAGTCGGAGCTCGTCACGCTCACCACGCACCAGGCGACACTCGAGGACGTGTTCGTCAGTTTGACAGGGAGAATGCTGCGCGATGGCTGAGACAACCGAAGTTTTTCACGCGAAAACGCAAAAGCGCAAAGAAGAAACGCAGACTCTTCATCCGCTGGTGGAGTTGACGTTGATGCGCGTGCGCGAGTTTTTGCGGGAGAAAGAGGCAGTGTTTTGGGTCTTCATCTTTCCTGTGTTGATGACGTTTGCGCTTGGGATTGCGTTTCGAAACACGGCTCCGGACAAGACACTCGTTGCGATCGAAGCCGGCGACGCGAAGGCGACTGAGATCGCGACTGTGTTGTCGCGTTCTCCGGAGATCAGTGCGAGCGTGTTGAGTCCTGACCAGGCCGCGCAGGCATTGCGAAGCGGGAAGGTCTCGATCGTCGTCAAGTCTACAAACGACGCGTTTGATTATCGGTTTGATCCGACGAGGCCTGAGAGTCGCAGCGCCAGACTGTTAGTTGACGATGTCTTGCAACGAGGTAAAGGACGAACGGACGTCGTGAGCGTTGGAGACGAGAGAGTTACGGAACCTGGTGCGCGTTACGTCGACTTTCTGGTTCCCGGTTTGATTGGCATGAACTTGATGGGCAGCGGTTTGTGGGGGCTCGGCTTCACCGTCGTGATCGCGCGCTCGCGGAAACTGTTGAAGCGTTTTGCGGCGACACCGATGCGGCGTTCGCATTATCTGCTCTCGTTCATGCTTTCGCGTCTGATTTTTCTCGTGCTTGAAGTGGCGGCGGTGATCGTGTTCGCGTGGCTTGTTTTTGGTTTTACGGTGCGTGGCTCGTGGTTGAGTGTGACGATGATGATTATGCTCGGAGGTTTCACCTTCTCCGGAATCGGGTTGTTGGTGGCAGCTCGGCCGACGACGATCGAGGGCGTGTCAGGTTTGATGAACTTCATCATGCTGCCGATGTGGCTGTTGTCCGGTACCTTCTTCTCGTCAGAGCGATTTCCGCAAGTCCTGCAACCGTTCATTCAGGCACTGCCACTGACCGCGCTCAACAACATTCTTCGTGCTTTGATGAACGAAGGCACGTCGCTGTCTTCCAGTTGGCTGTCAATCGCTATACTGCTTTTTTGGTGTGTTGTAAGTTTTGTTGTCGCCCTGAAAATCTTCAAGTGGCAGTAGCCACAAGACGCACAAAAAATGTTTTGGTGTTTTTGCCTTTTGTGGCTGACTGTTGTCGATCTTTGGTGACGTCGTTCGACGTATGATTAGGGAATCGCGATTCTTAATTAAAGAGGAAAGAAAAGATGAGCAATGTCCGAGTACTCGTAGGCACCCGCAAGGGCGCATTCATTCTAAACTCCGATGGTAAACGCGAAAAATGGGACGTCAGCGGTCCTCATTTTGCGGGATGGGAGATCTATCACATGAAGGGTTCGGCCGTTGATCCGAACCGGATTTACGCGTCGCAAACAAGCGGTTGGTTTGGACAGATCATTCAACGCTCCGACGACGGCGGCAAAACGTGGTTCCAGCCCGGCACGCCCAGCGGCATGCAGACGCTTTCGCCCGAGGGGATGCCGATGGGCGAGAGCAACAAGTTTGTCTACGACACGTCGGAAGAAACCGGCAAACCGCTCACGACGCATCAGTTTTATGACGGCACTCCGCATCCCTGGGAGTTCAAACGAGTCTGGCATCTCGAGCCTTCGCTCGACGATCCGGACACTGTCTTCGCCGGTATCGAAGATGCCGCGCTGTTTCGCTCGACCAACGGCGGCCAGACGTGGCACGAACTTCCCGGACTGCGCGGTCACGGCACGGGATCGCAGTGGCAACCAGGCGCGGGTGGAATGTGCCTGCACACGATCATTCTCGATCCTGCGAATCGGGAAAGGATCTATGTCGCAATCTCCGCCGCGGGTGCGTTTCGTAGTGATGACGGCGGCACGACGTGGAAACCGATCAATAAAGGACTGCACTCGCAATACATTCCCGATCCCAACGCCGAAGTAGGCCACTGCGTTCACCACATTGCAAAGCATCCGTCGAATGCAAATGTGCTCTTCATGCAGAAACACTGGGACGTGTTGCGCAGCGATGATGCAGGCGACTCGTGGCATGAGGTCAGCGGCAATCTGCCGACTGATTTCGGATTCGTGATCGATGTGCACGCACACGAACCCGAGACGATCTACGTTGTGCCGATCAAGAGTGACAGCGAGCACTACCCGCCGGATGGGAAGCTGCGCGTTTATCGCAGTCGCACCGGCGGCAACGAATGGGAAGCGCTCACGAATGGTCTGCCGCAGGAAAACTGTTACGTGAACGTGCTGCGCGACGCGATGGCCGTTGATTCGCTTGATTCGTGTGGCGTGTACTTTGGCACCACTGGCGGACAGGTGTATGGCTCGCCTGATGGGGGCGACACGTGGGCGCCGATCGTTCGCGATCTGCCGGCAGTGCTTTCAGTGGAGGTCCAGACGCTGACATGATTGTGGTTGTTTTGCCTGCACACTTGCGAGCGCTCGCGGGCGTAAGTGGAGATGTGCAACTTGAAATTGACGGCGAGGTGACGCGACGCTCGATCCTCGATGCGCTCGAGTCGCGCTATCCGATGTTGCGTGGGACCATTCGCGACCACGTCGCCGGTGAGCGCCGCCCGTTGTTGAGGTTCTTTGCCTGCGGTGAGGATGTGACGCACGACTCAGCGGACGCGCCACTGCCGCAGGCAATCGCCTCGGGAGCTGAGCCGTTTTACATCATTGGCGCGATCGCCGGTGGGTGAGGCGATGCAAGTGTGTTAGCTTAACGGTGCTCTGTTCAGCTCCCGCGACGAGGTCAGCAATGTTCTTTATTCGTGTCTCAACGCTCGCCTGTTTTCTGTTTCTCCTTTCACTCTCAATTGCATGTCAAGCCACATCTGACACGCGTGCCACAGATGAAGCTGCGTTAAGGAAACTGGACGACGAGT
>DATNDM010000159.1:0-3429 GCA_035553235.1 Pyrinomonadaceae bacterium
CGATTTGTTATTTACACATTCGCCGGCTCGCTGCCCTGGTGTCTCGCCCTCGCGTACGTGGGACAGAAGCTGGGCGAGCAGTGGGACAAAGACGACACCTTAAAGACGTGGTTCCATCGCTTCGACTTCCTGATCGGCATCGCGGGCGCCCTCTTCATCATCTGGTGGGTCTGGCGCCACATCAAACACTCCCGCCCCCATACGTAAACTCGTTGCTGTCTTTATGCCACAAGAAGCACAAAAGCTCATAAATGTTTCTGCTGATTTTGAGCTTTTGTGGTTCTTTGTGGCTAAAGAACAACCGATGCGGTGCATGGTTCTTATCATCCTACTGATCGTTATCAGCTCGACCCCGTCTCTTAGTCAGGATGCGATTCGGGCGAGGGATGCGGAGAAGTTTGCGGTGGAGTTGGCGTCCTCGACTGCCGCGAAACGCACGGACATGCTGGCTGCGCAGCCGGAGAGAATTACGGTGGCGCTGCGGAGGGAGTTGATTCAACAAGGGAACCTGCGCTTTGCTTCGACACAGTACGCACAGGCGCTGGAGATTTATCAGCTCGTCGAAAAGATCTCACAACAGATTGGCGACAAGGAGGGGCTCGCGGCGACGTGGCTCAATATGGGCAGCGTCTATTACTTTCAGGCCAAGTACGACGACGCGATCGAGCATTATCGAAAGGCAGAGGCAGCGTTTGCCGCGCTCGATAATCGTGTTGAGGTGGGACGGTGTCGTTTCGGAATTGCGCTCACTTACCAATCACAACGAAAACCAACCGAAGCAATCAAAAAATTTGAAGAAGCATTGAAAGACTTCGAAGCTGCGCGTAACACGCCCGAGATTGCGAACACGCTCGCCAGCATTGGTGGTTTGCAATACGAACTGGGCAACTACGAAGCGGCACGCCAGGCGTTTCTCAGAGTAGTGGAACGGAGTCCGGGAGGCGACAGCCTCTTGCGACTCGGCGAAACGTTTTACATGCAGCATGACTACGGCCAGGCGTTGAACTACTACCTGCAAGCGCTCGAATACCTCAAGCCGCAAAACAGTTCTGGAGGAATGATCGCGGCGTATAGCGGCGCCGCGAATTGTTACTACTACCAAAGAAACTACGATCGCGCTCTGGAGTTCTATAACCGCAGCCTCGCAATTGAACAAAGACTCGACGACCCGAACGGCGTCGCTACCCGTCTGCAAAGTATCGGCAACGTGCATCGTGTACGCGGTGATTACGTGTCCGCACTCGAGAGTTATACGAAGAGTCTTGCGATTGCTCAGCAATTGCCGACGAGTGGCACTGTCGCCACGACACTCGGCAGCATCGGGCTCATTCGCTCGATGCAGGGCGACAACGCGCAGGCACTTGAATATTTCGACAAGAGTCTGGCCAGATTTCAAACGGACGGCGACCACGTCGGCATGGCGCGCATGTTGGCCTTCATCGGCAACGCGCGCTACGTGCAGGGACAATACGATCTCGCGCTCGAGGCTTACGAGAAGAGCCGCGAACTTTACGAGCAGCGCTCAGACGAACTCAATCGCGCGCACGTGTTACTCGGTACCGGCGCGGTTTATCTGGCCCAACGGAACTATGCCGAGGCGTTGAAGAGTTTTCATGAAGCTTTGACCTCGTACATGGCGCTCGGTCGAAAGGCTGATGTGGCGGACGCGCTGAGCCGTCTTGCCAGTGCGTATCGCGAGCAGGGCGATAATGGGAAGGCACTCGAGTTTGCGCAGAACGCGACACAAGCAGCGAAGGACGCCGAAGTCTTCGCCGTTGCTTCGTACGCGTTGACCGAAGCCGGTCGAGCGCAACGCGGACTCGGCCGCAAGAGCGAGGCGTTGAATTCTTTCGCGCAGGCGATACAAGTGCAGCGATCGATTCGGCCCGAAACTGGCCCGGACGGAATCGAGACCGCCCGGAGCGGCACGCTTCCGTATCTCAGCGCCATGGAGACGCTGATCGAACTCGATCAGCCGCGCGAAGCTCTCGTTCGTGCTGACGAGGCAAAGTCGCAGCTTCTTCGTGAACTGATTTCACGAGGCAACTTCACGATCTCGAAAGGAATGAGCGCGCCGGAACGTGAAGAAGAGTTGCGGTTGGCCGGTGCGTTAGCCGCGTTGAAAACGCAGGTGTACGGCTCGCAGGATTCGAACGTCAAGCAGACCTCCACCAGCAATGACCTCAAAACTCGATTGAGTGCCGCGCGCGCGGCGTATGAAGCTTTCCGCAAACGGCTTTACACCAGGCATCCGCAGTTGGCGATAAACCGTGGTGAGCTTGCAGCTTTAAGAATCGAAGAGCTGCGGCCGTTCGTTAACAGCAACACCGCGCTGCTTCAGTACGCGGTGAGCGACGATAAGGTGCTCCTGTTCGTCGTGACCGTGATCGGTTCGAGGTTAGACGTCAAAGTTTACGCACTCAACACGCCTCGGGTTGAAATCGCGCAGGAGATTTCGAGCTTGAGACAGTCGCTGGACAACGATGAGGCGCCGCGCGCGCTTTACGACATGTTGGTCAGACCTGCCGAGCCGCAAATTGAATCGAAAGCGAAATTGATCATTGTTCCGGATGGGCCGCTGTGGGATGTGCCATTCGAGGCGTTGATCGATCACGCTGCTGTTTCATACGCCGTGTCGTTTTCCGCGTTGCGAGAGATGCGAAAGCGGCGCGTACCAAGACGCGCGGCGCAGATGTTGGTGGCGTTTGCGAATCCGACGTTGAAAAACGAAGTGATTGAACGATTGCAGCGGACCTACACTGGCCTGAAACTCACCGCGACTGAATCAACTGAGATTGAGAAGCTCAAGACACTCTATGGTCCAAAAGGCGTGCGGACGTATACAGCGACACAAGCAAACAAGGAACGACTAAGAACGGAAGCAAACACCGCGACTGTTCTTCACCTCGCGACACCAGCAATTCTTGATCAATCAGTTCCGATGTACTCACTCTTCCTCATGTCGCCGGATGCTGCTGACGATGGCTTGCTGAAGCTGTGGGAGATCACGAATCTCAACTCGAAAGCGCGCGTCCTGGTATTGCCGCATGTCTCAACACCTTCGCAATCCGGCAATGCCTTAATCGCCTTGAGCTGGGCGTGGTTTGTGGCTGGCTGTCCCGCTGTTGTGTTGAATCGTTGGAGCGGGAACGATGGGTTTCTTTACGATCTCCACGAGCGGCTAAAGACAAATGAGCCGGATTCGGAACAACTGCGACAAGCGACGCTGAAATTCAAAAGAAGCGCCGGCTACATTTATCTAGGCTACGGCTTTGCACAAAAAGTGCCGAATTATTGATTTCTCTGCGCCACCTCGGCGTTCTCTGCGTCTCTGCGGTTAACTAATTCAGCAATAACTCACCGCAGAGACGCAGAGAACGCAGAGGTGGCGCAGAGAAAAGCAATGTCACCGACTTTTTGTGCAAAGCC
>DATNDM010000160.1:0-3199 GCA_035553235.1 Pyrinomonadaceae bacterium
ACGTTTGCGCTTCTTGTGCGGTTGTATGACTCGTTGTCCGACTTACGGTCGCGTAGCTGGAGCCGGTTGCGTACTTTGACTCAAGCCCCGGTTGATAATCATCTTCACTTCAACACGTCGATTCTGCTCACGGCCGGCAGCGGTTGAATTATCGGCCACCGCTTCGGTCTTGCCATAACCCATCGGCGTGACAAACCGGCGTAGCGGAATCTTGTGCTGCACCGCAAGGTACTGTACCACCGCCTCCGCACGCGCCTGGCTCAACTTGAAATTCTTCGCATCACTGCCAGTCGAATCGGTATGGCCGCTAACTTCGATCATGAACGCCTTTTGATTCTCCGTTTTCGCAGCGAGTTCATCGAGGGTTCGTTTCGCTTCTGGCGAGAGAACCGCGCTGTTCACACGGAAAGTGACGGCGGTTGTCTCTTGAACGTCGTAATCGTCCAGTGCTGAAACGCGGTCGTTTACGGCCTTGACCTCGGTACGGGCCTCAGCGGCTATCGCGTAGAGCTCATCCATCTGTCCGGCTACGCGTTCCATGTTGGCTTCGACTGGGCTTACGCGCGTATCCGAAGTGATGGCAGCACGCATATCTGATTCGTTGAAGCGAATTTTGTCAGCCACGAGCTGGCCCTGCGCATCGCCCTTGCCTTCAACTTCTACAATCAAGCCGCGCAGGATATCGGTAACGGGATACTTCTTACCGGAACGAAGGAAACCGCCGTTGGTTTTAATGCTGGTATTGTCAGTGATCAGGACCTGATAATCCTGCCGAGTGCGGTCCCGAATCGTAAAAACGTCCGCATCGCGGCTGATAACGACACCTTTGAACTTCATCTTCGACCCGGCCGGCACTGACCGTGCGGTCAAACTGCGGTCCCGCGTCGCCTGCGTGGTTGTGGTTGTCACCTGCCCAAGGACCGCGGGCGCCACCGACACTAAGACGGCCAGAACACAGCCCACGGCTAATGGGTGAAATTTCTTAAAGCTCATAGTTTTGCTCCTTATTAATACTCAATGGGAATGCACACGTCACATTCCAGCAACGTCTTAAATGTCGGGGCTAATTGTTAAGTGGGGGCGGCAAAAACAATAGCAAAACAGACGCCGAAATTGAAGGGTGTCACTAAATTAGAACAAAGACCCTTGTCGTGGGTCCGAAGGGCGTCGGCGTGGGCCGTCAAATACTGTTCTGCCATTGAGTAAGGGCGAGATTGCATTTTCGTGACGAATGAGAGCGTCGAGGTCCACTCGTGGTTCAACTTGCTTTTCAACCATACGGACGAAGCCGTCCAGACGTTTAAATCCGTCCACTTTCTCGGTGTGACCGAGTTTCGCAGCGTCGAGTGAGTTGCGGAGGAAACGCAACGACTCGTCGTACGTCTTCAGCGGCACTGGATGCGGATGTCCGTCCTTACCGCCGTGTGCGAAAGCGAAACGAGCAGGATCGTTGAAACGACTCGGTGCGCCGTGGACCACTTCCGCGACGAGCGCGAGAGATTGCAGTGTGCGCGGGCCGAGTTTCTCGAGCAGGAGTAACTCGGTGAAGTCGTGGAGATCTTTTTCGTAAGCGACGGCGAGGACCGCTCCGAGTCGTTTCAGATCGACGTCTTTCTCTCGAACATCGTGATGCGCGGGCAGTCGAAGGTGCCGTGCCGCGACGATTGTCTTTTCCGGACGCTCGTGTGCGATCGCGAGGAGCGCGGCTTGGGCGCGATCGGCTTTCGCATCGACGAGATTCATGATCGTGCCCTGATTCTCACCGAAGATCGCGGTGTGTGGATCTGCGACGAAATCGCGAACCGACGCGGAGTGCCAGTGATACCTGCGCGCGAGACCGTTCTGATCGTTGAGTCCTTGTTGGATGACGGCCCACTCGCCTGCCGACGTCAAGACAAAATTGTGCAGGTAGATCTGAAAACCGTCGGCGATGGCGTTGTTGTCGATACGCGCGGTGAGCCTGCTTGTGCGCACCAGGGAGTCGCCGTCGAAGCCGCGTTTGTCAGCCAGCGCGCGCAGTTCGTTTGGTGTGTTACGAGAGAAACGGCCGCGGCCGCCGCAGACGTAAAGTCCGAGTTCGTTTGCGCGTGGTGCGAGTCCGCGTTTGAGTGCACCCATCACGGACGTGGTGATGCCTGACGAGTGCCAGTCCATTCCCATCACCGCGCCGAACGCCTGGAACCAGAATGGATCACTCAGACGAGAGAGAAACGCCGACGTCCCGTAATGATGGACGATAGTCTCAGTGATCGCGGTGCCGAGTTTCGTCATCCGCTCGGCGAGCCACGGCGGAACACGACCGCCGTGCAGCGGAAGATCCGCGATACCTGATCTCTTCATGGGAAATATTTAGCCACAAAAAGACGCAAAAAGCACATAAGAAACTATTTCTCAGACCGTTCAGTCTGGTTTACTTATGTGCTTTTTGTGCCTTTTTGTGGCTACTCTTTCTTGCTCACGCGCCCAATGTAGAACCCTGCTCCAAAGATCATGATGAGGTTGATAATCTTGCCGCCATTGCACGAGCTGTCGCCGCCCGTGGTGCTCGCCAGGATCTCCGCGAGTTGCTGTCGTGAGTTGTAGAAGAGCTTGTTATAGATCGGCGTGCTGGCGCCAAACTGCTCTTGCTTCAGCTGCCCGGCAGGGCAAAGTTGCGAAATTGAGAAACGCCCACGACAACTGTGAGAAGAAATTATCCAAATCTGAAGTATCTTTGGCCAAGACTTCAACCGCATATCGACAGTAAGTCAGTAACTACTTCTTGAGAAGCGAGCTCCAGTAGTTTTAGGTCGATCTTGAGAATGGCTTGGAGTTTCTTGGATTAAACGTCCGCGCAATTTCTGAGTGCCTCGATCATCCTGCTCAAACAGCCCTTGTAGTTGCTTAACACAATGTGTTGATCCGATTCAGGCCATTTGACATCATTCATGTCCAAGTTGCGAAACTCTACGTGGCGAAAAGTTGCTTTCCGCAAGTCAACACCTTTCATCTCATTAGGAGGAAACCTTTCACCTCGAAAAGCGCTTCGAGAGAAGAGCACTTCATTTATTAGCCCCGAAAAGACGCAGTCCTTGAATATGTTTCCTGAAAAATCAACCTTCGCCAGATTTGTTTCCGCAAACAAACAGTCGATCATGTCTGCTGATACATACACTGTTTGCCGAAGGTCAGCCCCGGTGAAATCAATCAACCGAAAGGA
>DATNDM010000161.1:0-7070 GCA_035553235.1 Pyrinomonadaceae bacterium
CGGTAGTAGGGCTGAAGGTCAAGGATTTTCAGGTCTCGCCGTTTTTTCGCACTGCCATACGCGTGCAGCAGCACGTTGTCGGTGTCGCGGGCGGTCTGACCAGCATCGAGTTTGCACGCGCTACCATCGAGCCGCGACTGCTCGACGTCGACAACCTGAGTCATCTGGCTTTACTCGATCCTGCTCTGGTGCTCGCTCGTAAGCACCCCAACGAAACGATCACCGTCCTCATCGACGCACTCGACGAAGTCATTGGCAAAGCCGGCGGCTCCACGATTCTCGATTGGCTGCAAACGGTCGAACTCTCGTCCAACATTCGTTTCGTGTTGAGCTCGCGGCCGAACGATCGTCTGCGAAACCTCGAGAGTGTTCGTGGCGATGCCCTCGAAGTAGTTCACCTTGATGCCGAATCGCCGCAAGTCGCAGCCGACGTTCGTGTATTCGTTACTGACTTGTTCGCCGAAACGCAGGCACTCGCCGGCGCGCCGGAGCCAAACAAAATGGTTGACTCGCTGGCGCGTGCGGCGCAAGGGAACTTCGCCTATCTCACGGCATATGCCCGCGCTTTGCGTGCGGCAATCGCGACAGAAGACAAGGAACAACTGAAAGAGCTGCTGGCATTCGAGTCGTTGCCATCCGGCCTACTGCAATTGTACGCAGCATTCGCTCGCCGCATGCGTCAGCAGATCGATGCGCTTGGTCAACTCGAGATCGCCTCACCGCGCGGCGCCGGCGACGAATTCACTCCAGCGTGGGAAGGCGTTGGGCAGCGTCTTCTGGGCGTGCTCACCGTCGCTTTCGCTCCACTATCGCTCAAACAACTCATGGCGTTGGGCAGCATTCGCGTTTGGGAGAGTAATGCGAGAAATGTTCTCCAGACGCTGCGTCCCTTCCTCGACGAGACCAGCGCGGGCTGGAAGTTGTTCCATCCATCGCTGGCCGAGTTCTTAACCACGGCTGACGAACATGACGCGGGCGACGTGGCTGTCAACGCACCTGAATGGCACAGCCGCATCGTTCGTTATTACAAGGGTTCCGCATCATGGGCCACCCTCGATTGGCGCAAAACCGATTCGTACGGTCTGCTGCACGTTGTCGATCACATTACTGCCGGCGGAAACGATCCGGCAGCCGCGATCGAACTCGTCACTGCCAATCTTCGGAACGCATCGAGAGAAAGATTCATTACCGATCTGCCGTTTCAGCGGATGGTCCAGTCGACACGCGAGCGCTTGACAGACGCAGGAACCATCGCCGACGTGTTGACTCATGGATTGTTCCTTCAGCTTGTCCTCTCCGGATTGGGTAGAAGCGCCGGTTCGCTTGGTCCCGCGGTGTATGGACTGCTCGCCCGATTGGGCCGTGTTGAGGAAGCTTTGGCGCGCGCGGACGTTCTGGAGCCCGGTCTGCGCAAGTACAGAACGTTCGAAGCGATCTGCCAATCGACGCCCGCAGGTTTGCGCGACAAACTTGGACCATTGGACGGCGTCGAGCGGCTCGTGGGCGCCGCCGTCGAAGTGCCGGTCACCGCTGGTCCGATTGTCGGAGGTTTGGGATACGATTTGGCGACATGTCTGCACGACGCCGCTGTTGCGATGGTCCCGCACGACGTTAATCGAGCAATGCAACTCGCGGAACTCGGCGACAAGTACGCGCGCTTCGATAAAGCTATCGATGCCGTGTATGCCGCTATCGCCGCCCTGACGCCGGAGAAGGCGCTCGAGTCGCTCCAGCGCATGCAAGCCAAGCGACTGCAAGCCGCCGTCGAAGCCGCCGAGCGCGCGACGCCCGGACCGGTTCGCGATGAGATCGTCGCGTTCGCGATGGCCCATCTCGATGATGACAAGGAGTCTTTTTCTGATCCACTTCCCTTCCTGGCACGCCTTTTCGCGCTTCTCGAGGATTCCAACCACGCTGACCAACGAGCAATCCTGCGAGCAAGATTCGAAGAAGCAATCGCGGCGAATTCCAACGAAGAAGCGTCGTCAAACTTATGGGGCCTCAGCCGAGTTGCCGAGACGCTGCATGACACTGACGCGGAACTCGCGGAACGGCTGCTCAAGAGTTTCGAGTCTCACAAAGTCGACTCATTGGTTGCCGATGGCCTGGTCCAGGCGGCCCGGTTATGGGCATTGTGGGGTCATGCAGATAAAGCGAGAGTGCTGTTGAATCAAGCACTGGCGGCTTATCGCGCTTTGGGCTGGTACGGACCGGCGCGTGACATTGCGCGTGCCGCACGAGTTGCGGCCAGCTTCGATCCGGAGTGGAGCGAAACGTTGGCGGACGAAGCAATGGCCCTCCTCGAGACGGCGGTGCGTGAAAGCGACGACGCAGAATGGGATCGTTTGGACAGCATTATCTCCGGCACTGTCGAGAGCTTTCGTCATGGGGATCGGGCCCGCGCGCTCAAGGTGGCACGATGGTCCAGGGGCGACTGGATTCATGGTGGTTCATGGGACAGCACCGACGGCACGGGAGGCATAGCAATCCTTGGTCTCGATCTGGCAGCGGAAGATCCGAAAGCCGCGGAACAGTTACTGACTGAATGTCTCAGGCAAGCTCAGGAGGACGTACGACTCGGGAGATCAGATCCACGAGTCGTCCATTCAGGTTTCTTCAAGCCGGCTGATGAAAATAAGGCACGACCGGGGACGATGGAAGTGGGTATGGCCGCTGCGTCGATGGCGAACTATCTGAATTACTGGCACAACGGCCGCGACTGGCGCTTCTTTCGCGATCCAGTGGACGTCCTTCGGAGTATAGATGCCGTCTTTCCCGCCACGTCTTCGTGGGCACGTGCGATCGCGGCTGCGGTGCAACCGGTCGCACAAATCGATCTCGATCGTGCGTTCAACTTGATCTCATGGCCCGCTGATCCGTGCGAGCGATTAGTCGCGCTCGCTGCGTTTGCCGGTGTTTGTGACGCTGCTGATCCGCGATCGTCCGCCGTGCTGGCAGCGATCTCATCTCTCCTGACTGAATTGCCGGAATACGAACCACCAGTCGATCTCAAATCATCACCGGCGGGCGCATTTCTCGGCTATTTGAATCCGGCACTCAGAGCGCGCTTTGAAGCAGCCTTAATAATGCCGCCGCATGGTGGGCCGTCTCGAATGCTGCCGCCGCCTGACCAAAACACGTTTTACCTTCACCTGACTTACGATGCCGAGGTACTCTTCAACGGATTGTTGGGCGGCACGTTTTCTGGTTACGAACCTGAAGAGCTCAGTAAGCAATTGGACCAAGCGACCGACCGCTATGGTCAAAGCGATCCTTTGTTCAAAGATCTGCTGGAAGTAGCAGCAACTTATGCGCTCGCACTGAAGGATCCGGCACTGGGTTCCAGACGGATCGACCGTATCCAGAATCCAGCGTTGAAAGTCACTGCTAAGCTGACCCTGCCCAACGATTCCGCGAAGACCTCGGCAGCGACGCAGATGTTGTCGGTACTGAAAGCCGCGGGCGATGACGTATCGCCGTTACACCGGGCAGAACTGGCAGCTACAGCCGTGTTGATGTGTCTGTCAATCGGGCAGACTGGTGATGAAATCCTCGAGTGGGGCGTGGGTCAACTTGAAGCGGCCGACCCACTAATGACCACGCGCGGCCTGACATCGTTAGCTCCCTTAACATCGCCGGAACAGCAGCCTGACTTGTTGTCGCGCGCATTGAGTGCATCGGAAAACATTGGGAACAGGTACATTCGCGGTGACGCCGTTGCCGACTTGCTTGGCCCAGTTACGGCAGCGGGCAACAGTTCTTTGGTGGTGAAGTGCCTGGATCAACTGCTCGAGGAGGGTTGGACCACTTTTACGAATGCCTTAAGCCGAGCGATGCCCGCCATCGTCCAGCGCACCGGCGTCGAGATCGTCGAGGGTATCGACTCCGCACTGCGGAACGCTCAGCACGTGCTTTCGCGCTCAGATAAGGAGCCCGAACACTTCGACGGCGTGTGGTCGGACGAGCAGCGCAAGCAGGCAGCGACTTCATTGCTGGACGCGCAACGCGCGATCGAGTTGTACTTGAGCACTTATCTCGACCACACCGACATTGCCAACCTGCCCTGGGTGCAGGATTCCAGACTCAACTCACCCGATCCCGGCGATGAGGCATTCACGCGCCTGCATGGCAGCCTTACCGGACTATCCGCGTGGCAAACGGATATGGACCAGACCGTCTGGAGATTGGTGGACATTCGCTTCGTCTTCGATGATGCAGAACAGGCTTCGGCGTATCATCACGACCGGCTTAAGGTTAACAGTGAGGGATATCCGCCGATCGAGGGCGCGCCTGCGGTCGGTGAAGAGTGCTTCGTGTTTGGCGGCACTCAGTCAAACGAAATGGGCGGCATATCATTCAGCCTCACGGCTTATTTCTACATTTTCCGAGTCGGGAGAGTGGTCGCAAAACTCTTCGCAGCTCAGGGACCGCAAGCCAAAGAGCCGTTGACGCCGGAAGCATTAGTGCCACTCGCGCAGCGCATCGTGCAGCGAATTCAGGACGCTGGTTTCGCCTGATCGGCTACTGCTCAACGACAGTGGCTCCGAGTCGTTTTTCGAGGCCCTTTGCGCCCCAGCTCATCACGACGTTGTGGTTCCATTCGAATAACGGTCGAGCAATCGGCGACAGCAGGTTCATCCATCGCTTGGTCGTCTCGACGTCCCAATCGTATCTGACGACGGTTTCGCTACCTTCAGTCGAGAGTTGCCAAAGTCCGCGGCCTTGTAGCTCACCGAACGCGACACCTTCGAGCAGCACCGGTGGCTCGATACGAATCGTTTTCATGTCGAAGCTGAGCCGGTAGGGTAACTTACTCTTCCAGGTGTAGCGATGAATACTGCCGACACCATTCTCGTCGCCCTTGCTCACCTCAGACACATCCTCAACGCCCTTCCACCACCTGGGCCAATCGAGCGAGTGATAAATCTCGTTCCAGACGCTTTCAATCGGCGCCTTAACGCGCCAGATAGTCACGAATTTGTAGTCTTTCATCTTTTATGAATCGCCGATGCTCGAGATATTGCTGGAGCACAAACCCACAAAGTAGGACACCAAAATCCTGTTTGTGCTTCTTGTGTTCCTATATGTGCTTTTTGTGATCGTAGAAACCAAAATCAACGTCTCGCGGTCAACACAACGATCTGAATTGCGATGAAGATCAGCGTCAGGCAACCTGGTACGAGAAAGTTCACTCTGTCTGAACTATTGTCGTACCAGCCGCGCGTGCCGGCTACTGGAGGTTTACGCTGATCATCTGCTGTGGAACTTCGTATCAACTTGTCGAGCTCTTCAAGCGTGACCGGCGGCAGAAATGCTTCACGCACATTCCAAAACACGCACATCGCCAGAACAAACACGTCCAATGCGATGAGCAGGCCCCAGTAACTCGAATTCCATGATTCCAAAAACGACCAGATGACCGGCAAAACCAGCAGGCCCGCAATGACGCCGGTACGCCCGAACGTCTCGATGCGAGCGAGCTTCGCATGCTTTGTAAGCGCATCCATTGCCTGCGCGAGGCTCGATTGTGCTGACACGACTCGCGTTCGCAAAGTCTTCATCGCCGAATCGTCGAGTTGCACGATGCTTTCGGCTTCGCAGTAAATACAACGCACCAGCACATCGTCCGGCTGAACTGAAAGTGGCGCACCACACTGGCGACACCTCGGCGGCTCGCCCGGACTCGAAGGCGACTTCGCCGCGAAGGCAACACCAACGCTGGCCGCACCACTCACGAGAATATTCTTCATCGTGACGTTTGCCGCGAGCAGTTGGGCCGGTATCAAGATCAGCCAAAGATAGACCAACAACAGTGGAAGTGCCTCCGCGCTCACGACTCGGAGCAAAGCGCCGGTGAGAAGAATCATGAGACCGCCCGTCATCAGCACAAATGGCGCCAGCGCGGCACAGATGAACCACCACCGCGGCACTTTGATATGCGCGAACCGCAGCCATTGTTCAGCCGCGTTGCGCGTTGCTGAATCCAAATCGCGTGCGAGCCTCAGCTCCTCGCGATAGACCTGTGGGACGACGTTGTTCGCCCCACAAAACCGGCACCCGAGCGATGGTCCATCAACCACTACGAGCGGCGCGTTACAATTGGCGCACACCAGCGGCGTCAGTCTACGTCTCGTTGCTGCGGTGACGGATGTCTTCATCGGGGCTGAATGTTGGAGAGAAGTCTAAGAGGAATACCACCTCTTGCCAAGCATTCCTCTCCGCCTGGCACGACCGCTGTCCTCGCATAGAAGGTTTAGCCACGAAAAGGCACAAAAATCACATAAAGAGATTTGCTTGATCGTCATTGAGCCCAGCTTTCTCTTTATGTGCTTTTTGTGCCTCTTTGTGACTGGATTTCTGACTGAAACAAAGCTTTGGGCCAACGAAATGGGTATTGACTTTCCCATGCTGGATCAGTATCAAGCACTAGCTTAGGAGGCACACCATGATATCCAAACCAGAAGATCCCAGGCGCATACGCAGTCTGCTCTGCGCGATTGCCGTGCTTGCGCTCACTTCCAGTATCGTCGTCGCTCAACAGCAGGATAGTGTCGAAGCCCGCATGAACGGATTCGACGCCTACATGGAACAGATGATGAAGGACTGGAATGCTCCCGGGATCGGCATCGGCATCGTGATGCGAGACAAGCTCGTCTTCGCGAAAGGATACGGGTTCCGCGATTATGGAAAGAAGCTTCCCTACACGACGACCACGACGCAGCCCATCGCCTCAAACACCAAACTCTTCACCGCCGTCGCCGTGGGTCTGCTCGTCGAAGAAGGCAAGCTGCGTTGGGACGAGCCGATTAAGCAGTTCGTCCCCTCGATCCGTTTCTACAACGACGACCTCGATCGCTCAGTGACGATACGCGACATGCTTTCGCATCGCACCGGCGTCACGCGCCACGATTCCATTTGGTACAAGTCGACCTTCACACGACGGGAGCTCTGGGATCGTCTGCGTTACCTCGAACCCAGCGCGCCAATGCGAACGAAGTTTCTCTACAACAACCTGATGTTCACGGCGGCCGGTCAAGTCGTCGAGGAGTTGAGCGGAAAGACGTGGGAAC
>DATNDM010000162.1:0-5337 GCA_035553235.1 Pyrinomonadaceae bacterium
ACCGTGCCTTCGTAGAAGAACAGTTGGTCTGACTGCGTGTTCCAGTCGCCGGGCACGTTCAATGTCGGCGAACTGTCGAAGTCATACTCGATCAGGTCGGATTTCGATTTAGGTTTTGCGTTCTTGAAGTAACCATTATCGCTCGGTTGATAACGGTAGTTGTAGTAACCCGACTCGTATGGATCGATGATCGTCTGCCACGCGCCGTTAAGACTGACCGTCTTGCGCCCCTCGGTGTTTGCGATCAGACCGATCTGCTGTGCGCGCACCGCTGGAACCAGCGCGAGCAACGCGATAAGAATGAGTGTTTTCATTTTAGCTCGACAGCGAACGCGTGCATGTCAGTGTGGCCTTCGATATACAGTAGTATAAATAACAACTCTTGTGTGCATTTTGTGCCTTTTTGTGGCTCAAATAGAAATCTGATGGAAAAGCGACGCGTGAAAGTCAACGATCGGATGCAGTCAAACTACGTCTACTTCTGCACTGAACCGATTGGGAAGAATTTCGATCCGGAATTCAAACCCGAGCTAACGCCGAAAGAGATGCTCGAGCTGGGCGTGTTCGGTGGGAAATACATGACTGACTGTGTCGACGAGTTTCCGGCGTCGTGGTTTCGTCACGCGAAGCTCTGTCCCGAACGTCATGATCCGAAGCTCAACTATTTTGGCGTAAACGCGTCGGTACCGCTTGCAGTTTGGCGGAAGAAGGGCTGGATCTATCACGAAGATCCGCGCGGCTGGTTTCAATGGTACTGCCGTTATTACATGGGGCGGCGTTGTCCAGACGATGACCGTCAGATCAGACGGTGGCGGGCGGTGCGTCGTCACATCGCTCAGATCAAGAAACATTGTCCCAAAGGTGAAGAGGAGTGCCGGCCGCGCCAGCGCCAGGCTTTACTGCACTGGGCCTACGATTCACGAAAGATCTAACACCGGCCCTTGACTGTGAACTGAGAAGAATTAATATTTGTGCCCACTATGTGGCGCTGTAGCAACTGTGGCAACGGGGTCGAAGATAAATACGCGCACTGCTGGCAATGCGGCGCCGCGAATGCAGTAAAGCGGACAGCCAGCCAGCCAACTGAAGCTGCTCCCAAGGCTGTGCCCGGATTTGCGTCGTATGAAGAACTTGCGCATGTGCCGAGCCGGCCGATGTGGATCATGCGCCGTGGCCCATTGCAGCGTCTGACCTTGCTGGGCGGCCTAGTCATTATCTTCAAAATCCTGTCCTCGCGGTTCCTCGGCACATACGGCGTTTACATCGTGGCTGGTGTCGCGGTAGTTGCCTTAATCCTCATCCTGTGGGGCTTCTTCCGCCGCGATCCGAATGACGGCGTTGGCGTAAAACTCAACTGAGAATCGCTCAGAACACGAGCGTCTGGATGGAATGAGGCAAACTCTCCAGCTCCGCGGCGTTCCCGTCCATCCAGAGATAGTACGTCATCTTCTTGTCGGTTTTGTTCATCACCACCACCGCTACACTGCCATCCGGATTGACGAAACCAGTCGAAAGCAACGGACTACGACTCGGCGAACTCGCAATCCGTTTAGCACCAGGCTGCGCGAACTTCGAGATGTGACCGATGTAGTAGTAAGAGTTTGTATAGATCAGCTCGCCGGTCCTCGTATCCGCGTGCACGGGTGCGAAACAAAAGTTCTGCACGTGATTCGGCCCGCCGGTTTCATCGAGCAGGACGTTCCAATCGGTCCAACCGACAGTGCCGCTGTTGAAGTCGTTGATCATCGAACGACCGTAAAGTTCACCAAGCGCCCAATCCTTTAGCCTCTCGGCTTTGAACGAATCAGCACAACCTTCAGTGAAGATCAGGTGTTTGTCAGGAAACGCTTCGCGCACAAGCTTCACGTTGTCGAACATCGGCTCGCCGCCACTCCACGGCTCGTACCAGTGATAACCAATGCCCCAAACGTACGCCGCCGCTTTCGGATCCTCGAGAATCGTCCGCACGCGCTGGTAAATCAGATCGCGATTGTGGTCCCACACGATGATCTTCTTCGCAGCCAGGCCTTCGCGTCGGATAGTTGGCCCAAGATGGTTCTTCAGAAAATCTCGTTCTTCTTCGGCTGAGAAAATGCACGACTCCCACTTCTGCGTAGCCATCGGTTCATTCTGAATCGTAAGCCCCCAGATCGGTATGCCTTCGCGCTCGTACGCCTTGATAAACTTCGCGAAATAGTTCGCCCATGACTGATAAAACTCGGGCTTCAACTTACCGCCGTGCAGCATGTCGTTGTTGTTTTTCATGAATGCCGGCGGACTCCACGGGCTCGCGAAGATGTTGAGCCGCCCACCGGTCGCAGCCAGCGCCTGCTTGATAAACGGAATGCGAAACTCTTTATCGTGGTCAACACTAAACGACTTCAATTCCTTGTCGCCTTCGCGCACGTAGGTATAACTTCCACTCGAGAAGTCGCAGCTATGAATGTTGGTCCGGGCGAGCGTGTAGCCGATTCCGGTGTCGCGATTAAAATAGGCGTTCAGCAATTCCTGCTGCTTTGGTTTAGGTAACTTTGCAAACGTCTCGGCGGAAGCGTCGGTGAGTGCGCCGCCGACACCCACAATCGTCTGGAAAGTTCGCGTAGGATCGACGAAGACGCAGATCTGCGTTTCGAGCGGTTGGCCCATCGGCTTGAATTTAACCGTGCCGGTGCGCGCAAGACGGTATTCCGTTTGGTCCGCTGTCGTATAAACTGTGACGTCGCGCACCGCTGTTCGCCGGTTCGCTTGCGGCGTGACTTCAGATGGCTCCGCCTGGATCAGGCGTTTGGTGAACAGCAAGGTCGCAGACGAGGCTGCGATAAAAGCACGGCGGTTAATTTTCATGCGACTGAATTTAACATTTAGACTGAAACTGCTGCTAAAAATTTTGCTGGTCGTAGCGGTTCTGCCAGTATGTGCGGTTGCGCAGGATGATGACTGGCCGTCGCTGAGTTATCTGCGGAGCGATTACAAAGCGGTGGCTGTGGTCGCACACATTCGCATCAAGGAAGCGGAGATTACTAATCGCATTATCGGTTATGAGAACTGGCGGATTCGGGGGGAAGTGATCGAACCGTTCAAAGGGAAGTTTAAGAAGGGCGATGCGATTGAGTATTTCCATGGCGCAGAGGTCGGCGTCAAGCCGGAGTACTTCACGGGTGAGAAGATCGTGTTCCTGTTGGCCGAACGCGAGCGCGATGGGAAGGTTCGATATTCGGTTTTGGAGAATTCGACCTTGCCGTACACGGAGGA
The DNA here is from genome assembly GCA_035553235.1 of Pyrinomonadaceae bacterium. Lineage (GTDB taxonomy): Bacteria > Acidobacteriota > Blastocatellia > Pyrinomonadales > Pyrinomonadaceae > PSRF01. The sequence goes on from DATNDM010000162.1 coordinate 3,253, forward strand.
CCGCGTGAAGAAACTGCGTACGATCCGCAGATTACACAGACCACGAAAACGATCTGAGTAATCTGTGGATAAACCTTACTGCGCCCGCGGATCGGCGCGGACAATCAGTGACTGCGTCAATGTCTTCCCGTTAGCAGTGAGCCTAACTGTGTAATTACCAGGCAACACGAGCGACGCACCACCACGACCGCCGAATCCTCCGCCACCGCCAGCGGCAGGACGTGGAGTCGGTGTCGGTCTCAGGTCCCAAATCCATCGATGCATGCCCGCCGCTGTTGAGACAGTCTCAGGCTGACGGATCCAGTAAGCAGGAATGTTCAGCGTCTCTAAATTCACCGCCGCCGGCTTGTCCTCACTCGAATACTTCCGAATAACATCACCTGCCGGATCGAGAATCTCGATCGTCACCGGCCCACTCGCATTCGACTTCAAGTAGTAATCAATCATCGCGCCGAACGGCGGGTTCTCCGCAATCGGCTCGTCGCGCGGCATCGGCGTGCCATTATCGTTACCCGGTGTCAACAAATATGCATCCGACGGCTGAAACAAGTATGCATTCGCCTTCGACACATCATCGCTGAGTTGCCGCAACGGCGTGATGTTGTCGATCACCCAAAAACCACGACCGTGCGTCGCGACGATCAAATCATCAGCTTTAATCGCGAGATCGCGCATCGACGCGGGCGGCAGGTTTAGTTGCAACGACTGCCAGTGATCACCATCGTCGAACGACACGAGCACACTCCGCTCAGTGCCCGTGAACAACAACCCGCGACGATTCGGATCTTCCTTCACAGTTTGCACATACACACCGGCGGGAAGTCCGCGTGTGATCTCGGTCCAAGTTTTTCCGGAATCGAGTGTGCGATAGATGTGCGGTTCGTAATCCCCGAGTTGATGTCGCTCAACCGCAGCGTACGCTTCATTCACGTCGAAGTGCGACGCCTCGATCATCACGACTTTGCTCCACGAGGTCAGCCCCGTCGGCGTGACGTTCTGCCATGTTTTGCCATCGTCTTTGGTGAGATGAATTAGGCCATCGTCAGTGCCGATCCAGATCGTAGGCGCGCGCAGAGGCGAGGGCGCGATCGTGTAAATCACGCCGCGACGCTTGTCAGCCGGCGCATGAGAAGCTGCTGCTTCGTTCAGGTTTGACGGCACGCCGGGATCTTCACGCGTCATGTCAGAGCTGATCTGCGTCCAACTCTCGCCGCCGTTCGTCGTTTTGTAAACAAACTGGTTCGCGTAATAGAGCGCGTGCAGATCGGCTCTCGAGAAGACGAGCGGCTGCGTCCAGGCATGACGATACTGGCCCGGCGTTGCGCCGCGTTCAGGCGAAACGTTCTTTGTCTCTCCGGTGAGAACGTTGCAGCGTGAGACGGTGCCGCCAAACAGAATTTCGGGATGCAATGGATCCGGAGCTGTATAGCCCGCTTCACCACCCGCACACAATCCTTCCCAGTCGCGATTCGAAATATCGGAATGAATGCTCCGCGAGGGCGTACCCACCGCGCCGCTGTCCTGCTGCGCGCCCGTGACCCAGTAAGGAAAACGATAATCGGCGGCTACGTGATAGATCTGCGCAGTCGGCTCGTTGTACCACGAACTCCACGTCGCAGCGCCGTCAACCGTCACGATCGCGCCCTGATCGCTCCCGAGAATCATTCGCTTCGGATCGTCAGGATTGATCCAGAGCTGGTGATAATCGTCGCCGCCGGGCGCGCCTTTGATCGGCGTCCACGTTTTGCCGGCGTCAGTCGATCGATAAACTGACGTGTTCATCACGTAAACGATGTCTGGATTCTTTGGATCGATGTTGACCTTTTCGAAATACCAGCCGCGGTCCCAGAGTCGCTTATCGTTTGATAGTCTGGTCCAGGTCGCGCCGGCGTCGTTTGAAGTAAACACACCACCTTCTTTCGCATCCACAACGGCATAAAGACGATTGCGATTCGAGGGCGCGACGGCGATGCCGATGTGCCCGCGACCTTCGAGCGGAATACCTTCCGAGATCTCCTTCCACGTCGTGCCGCCATCGACCGACTTGAAGATGCCTGCGCCTGGTCCATTCGCGGGCGCGTAGAT
>DATNDM010000163.1:0-3293 GCA_035553235.1 Pyrinomonadaceae bacterium
CGGAGCATTTCAGTCGATTTGCCGATCAAAGGTGATACGGAAGTCAGCCGCGTACATGCGGTGTTGTCGCGCGACAATGAGGGACGCTACTGGCTCGTCGCAAAAGGGCGAAATCCTACGCTTGTGAATGGCAAAGAATTACTTCGAGAAGAGCCAACCGAAGTGGCGCCGGACCAGAAGATCGCGATCTGCAACTTCATCATTCGCATACAGCCGAAATAATTTCTCCCGCAAGACGCAAAGAAGAATTTAAGAAAAACTTTGCACCTTTGCGCCTTTGCGGGAAAGTTCTCCTTCGAGATCTGAAATCAAATCCGTAAGTAGCGTCTCGACTTGCTCGCCTTCGAGATAACTCTTGCCGAGCATCTTCGTGATGCGTCGTTCGCGGGTTTCGCCTTTGAGTTCCTTCAGTATCGCACGCGCGAAGGCCGCCACGACTTTCCCGTCAAACTGCTTTCCGCTGTTCTCGCGCAAGTCAACCACGACGTCTTCAAACGACCGCCTGCGCTTGTACGGACGATCCGTCGTCATCGCATCAAACGAATCCGCGAGCGACACGATCTTCGCGCCCATCGGGATTTGCTGGTCCGTCAGACCGTCCGGATAGCCACGCCCATCGAGACGTTCGTGATGATGTTTCGCCATCAATGGAATGTCAGCGTAAGGATGACGAATCGGTGCAAGGATCTCGTAACCAGCCGAAGGATGCCGGTTCAGCTCACTCGAGTTTTTCGCGTCGATACGGTAAGGCGCGTTGATGATGTCGCGGTCCACGATCAACTTGCCGATGTCGTGCAGGTAGCCCGCGATCTGAATACCTTCAACTTCTTCCTCACTCCAGCCCATCTCACGCGCGATGATCTCGCTGTAGCGTCCGACACGTTCGGAGTGGCCCTGCGTGTACTTGTCTTTGATGTCAATCGCAGCCGCAAAAGCTCTCACCGTGTCGCGATAGATCGTGCGCAACTCGTCGTACAACCTGCGATTCTCTTCCGCGCGCTGGGCGAGCTGTTCGAGCAAACGATGCGTGTGAATCCCGACACCGATGTGACGGACCATCGCACGAATTGTCTCGAAGTCTTCGTTGGAAAACTCTTCACCACTCGCCTTCCCGCCCAGCAGGACCAGTCCCGTGACCTCGCCACGTACGACCATCGGCACGACGAGCTCGACGCCCTCGTTCGTGAGCTTCTCTCGGTGCCGGCTTAAAAACAGATTCGTACTCGACGTGTTCCGGACCAGCGACTCAGTGATCTCGCCGCAGAGGAACGACTCCATCTCCGAGTCGTCAATCTCAAACCCACTCAGCGCCTGATCGGTAAGTCCCCAGATCGCGACGCATCGCAGCGGTCCAGGACCAGAGCACTCGACAACCGCGCCGCGTCTGAGCGCAAGCGTCCCCAAGAGCAGGTGCATCGACGTCCGCACCATTTCGGTGAAGTCGCCAGTGCCTGCGATCTCCTGGCCCAAATCGGCCAGCGCTCCGAATGTGTGAATAAGCTTCTGGGTCGAAGGCTCCATGTTCAGTGGACCACGGGAGTAGTCTCGAACTGCGAAAGATTCAAAATTGCTTCCTGTTCATCTTTCGCGAGCACAACATGGCGTGTCAGTCCAAGCATCTCGAACAGTTCAACGGTCTGATTATTGACGTCGGAGAAGACTATCTGAGCGCCGCTCTTTTCCGCGACGTCAATGATGCCGAGCAGGATCGAGATGCCGATACTGTTAACGAGTTTGGTGTCGCTGAAGTCAATGACTAGAGCGCGGCAACCGCATTTCAGTTGCCGGCGACACTCGAGCTCGATTCTTTCCCCGGATAGCTTGTTCAGGTAGTCGCTAGCGTAAACAACAGCGGTAGTGCCAACACAGTGCGAGCGTACTAGCCCTCCACTTGATGTATCCACTCGATCGCTCCCTCCCTCTGGGCTACAACCGGACACAAAGCACGGATAAATTGTTGTTCTTACTGAGGTGCCGCTAAATGCTAGTTAGTGCCTAAGTGCCCTTTTCCGGTCTGAGATACTTGGTCATGCGCAAACTAGTGCCGTCATCGACCCGCTCAAACTCGACCTCATCCATGAGTGTTCGGATGAGTTTAAGTCCCCAACCACGTCGTTCTTCTGCCGCTTGTTTGGTTTCTGAACCGCTCTTCGTGCCGTTAAGATTGGCTGGCACGATACCTCTGCTCGATATAGTGATGACTAATCTATCACTTTCGACGCGAAAACGCTGATAAATTTTTCGATCCGGGCTGAAACTGTGCTCCGAGGCGTTGATGCAAGCCTCGACGATGGCCGTTTTTATCTGGTTGATGGCCTCAGGCCGGAACGTCAGACGTTTCGCGATCTGCTCAGCCGTGTTCGCCGCGATGAGTTCGTTGTCCTCGCCCATCGGCACGACCATGAGGAACTCATCCGGCTCCGAGGATTGTACAACATGGCTCGGTACGGTCTCGCGCACATGAGAGGCCAGCAACTCCAGTTGTTGACGGCTCGAGCCAAATGCCTTGCGACGGTCCAGCAGCTTGTGCGCTTCTTCAGTAAAGCCTTCGTTTGAGATGAGCCAGATTCGAAGACGACTGAAGCCGAGTCGTTCGGCCATATTCTCGAAGCGATCACACCAGTTGCGCGCGACATCAACCTCGACTTCAAGCTTCGACTCGAGGTCAGCGGCCAGCCAGATCACCTCGCGCGCGTCCGAATAGTTTCCTTCTTCAAATGTGTGCGCGACAAGGCAGTGCTCCTCTTCGCAGATCTGGCGCAGGTCGCTCATGAAGGCCGCACAGCTCGCGAGGTGAATGGTTTGCGGCAGCTTGATGAAGTCCGTTTCGGCGGCGAGGCCGGAAATCACGGTCTCGCGTTCGGCGCCTTTGTACTTCGTGCGGAAGTTTTCGTAATTAAAAAGCACTGCGGGCACTTCCTGGCAGTTGAAGCGCGAGATCAAATCACGCAGGCCCGCGTTTGCGACTTGCTTGTAGTGACGGGCCATCGTGTGTGGCGCACGCTTGAGCGAATCGGCAAGCATGTCAGCGACGACGAGTGCGCGCGGGTCGCCCAACACGTCGAGGCGATAGCGAATTTTCAGGTAGTCTTTCCAGGCTTGTGGTCCAGCGCCGGCTTCGACTGTGGTTTCGTCCCAGTTCACAAACTCCTGCACGTGCAAACGGTGCAGAACGTCTTCGAGTTCGGATGCAGACATGTGCAGACGTTTGCGCCAGACCTCGAACGTCGATATTTGTTCCTCACCCGCCGCAGCTTCCCAGAGCAGACGGATCAAGAGATGTCGCGTGTCGA
>DATNDM010000164.1:0-4877 GCA_035553235.1 Pyrinomonadaceae bacterium
AATCACAAAGAACCGACAGAGAGAATTGCGTTGGGGACTCGCAGATGCACTCGACCTGATGGTCGTGTCTGTTGAAGCTGGTCTGGGATTGAACGCGGCGATGTTGAAAGTCTCGACCGAGTTGAAAGAAGTGCACTCCGCGATCGCGACTGAATTCGAGCTCGCGAACCTCGAGATCCGCGTCGGCCGCGACCGTGATGAAGCATTGCGCAATCTCGCGGAACGAACCGGCGTCGATGACCTTCGCAGTCTCGTCGCGATGCTGATTCAGACGGATAAGTTTGGTACGTCGATCGCCAAAGGCTTGCGCGTGTTTTCAGATTCACTGCGCACGAAGCGACGCCAGCGCGCCGAACAGGAAGCGCAAAAAGCAGCGGTGAAGTTGCTGTTCCCGCTGTCGTGTTTTCTGTTCCCGACACTTTTTATCGCAATCCTTGGCCCTGCTGCCCTGAACCTCATCGACGTTCTCGGTAGGATGTAAAGGAGTGGACCAATGAACAAACGTACAATCTTTGCAGTTCTAATTGCTTTTGTTTTGACGATCGGGGCGACGGCGATGTGGAGTGCTTCCACGATCCAGCGCGAAGGTGATCCGGACGCGATCGTGCTCGAGGACTCCGGTACGGAAGCGGGTGTCGAGCAGCCGAAGAAGAAGGGCAACAAAGTCGTCAAGGTGCTGGCCGCGCCGTTCAAGATGTTTGGAAGATTGTTTGGCGGTGACGATACCAACAAAGTTCATCGCATGACGGAGAAGGATGCCGAGCGGTTTGAGAGTGCCGGCGTCACGCGCATCGAAGATGCGAACAACAAGCCGGTCAAGCGCGACACTTCGCAGTCTTCGGCGAAAGAGCATTTGGAAGCTGGGCGCCAGTACCTGTTGGATGGTCACTACAACGAAGCGATCAGCGAGCTTTCGCTGGCTGCTTCGCTCGATCCGAAGCTGACCGAGGCGCACAATCTTCTCGGCGTTGCGTACGACAAGAAGGGCTTTAGCGATCGCGCGCGCGAGTCGTTTGAACGCGCAGTGAAGATGGAAGAGGACGCTGATACGCTCAACAACCTCGGCTTCTCGCTTTACCAGAACGGCAACTACCGCGCTGCTGTCGATCGTCTGAAGCGGGCCGCAAAGCTTGCGCCGCAAGACGAGCGCATTCTCAATAACCTCGGCCTGGCGTATTGCCGTCTCGGTAAGATCGATGAGGCTTTCAAAGCTTTCTCACGCGCGACCGGTCCATTAACCGGCAATCTCAACACCGCGAAGATGCTGGAACGCTTCGGTCGCGAAGACGACGCGATTCGCTATTACGAAGCGGCACGCCAGATCGATCCGATGAACTCTTTCGCTTTGCAACGCCTGGCTGATCTTTACCAGCGCGTAGGCCGAGCGACAGATTCGGAAGCCGCTCGCACCGCGCTTGCATTGGCACAGAACAACGCTGCCGGAAATACGGGAAAAGAGTAGTACCTCAGCTTCGAACTTCTGTGCCACCTCTGTGTTCTCTGTTGTCTCGGTGGTGACCTTCTCGCAGCAACACCTAACCACGGAGACACAGAGAACACAGAGGGGACAGAGAAGAATCAAACCAGGTCGTTCGAATTTAACCAGAGAGAACCTAACATGTCGCACACCGCCATCCTGACGCGCGCCGAAATCGAGGGCATGGGGCCACCGCTCCCAATGGAAACCGCCGACACTGGCATCTCCGAGCAGTTCCTCTGCGATCTCGCATTGAAGCACGTCGCCATGTTGCCCGAGCCGACGACCACCGCGGTCGCCGAGCGCATCCATCTTCCCCGCACGTTGACCGAGGATCTGCTCCAGAGTCTGTATCGCGAGAAGCTGATCGAAGTGAAGATGCAATCGGCAATCGGCTCCACGCGCTACGCGATGTTGGACCACGGGTGGGATCGTTACGCGCGCTTGCTGTCGATGTGTGGTTATGTGGGGCCGGCGCCGGTTTCGCTGCGCGACTACACGCACATGATGAAGCTGCAGTCGATCCCGTCTAATACGGCGTCGCTTGAAACTGTCAAACAGGCCTTTCACGATCTCATTCTGCCTGACTCGCTTTTGCAAACGCTGGGTTGCGTCATCAACTCACGCCGCTCACTGTTCTTGACTGGTTTGCCGGGTACCGGAAAGACGGCCGTTGCCGAGCGCATCAACAACGCGCTCGACGGAGGCATCTGGATCCCTTACGCAGTTGAAATCGACGGCCAGATCATTCGCATCTTCGACTCACATTGCCATGAAGAACTCTCCGCCGAGGAGACGCCGACCGAGTTCGATCACCGTTGGGTGTTGATTCATCGTCCGCTCGTCGTCGTCGGTGGTGAGTTGACACTGGAGAATGCCGACCTGACGTGGAGTGAAGCGGCGAAGTTTTACGAAGCGCCGTTCCAGATGAAATCGAACGGCGGCACGCTCGTGATCGACGACTTCGGCCGCCAGCGCGTCGCGCCGCAGGATCTGTTGAACCGTTGGATCGTGCCGCTCGAGCGGCGTGTCGATTATCTCGCACTGCACACCGGCAAGAAGATCGAAGTTCCGTTTGAGCAGCTCGTCGTGTTTTCGACGAACCTCGACGAGAACGATCTTGCTGACCAGGCGTTTCTGCGACGCATGGGTTATCGAGCGCGCGTCGAGCCGCCCACGCCCGCGGCGTACACGTCGATTTTTAATTACCAGGCGAGCAAGCGCGGGATCACGGTCGACAAAGCTGTGCTGGACCACATCCTGAATAAATATCGTGTCGAACGCCGGCAGATGAAGGGCTGCGAACCGCGCGACATACTCGACCGCGCGACCGACATCTGTAAGTTTGAGAACACGGGTATGAAGCTGACGACACACGTCGTCGATATCGCGTGGCGCAACTACTTCGGCACGTCGCACTCATTCGTGCAGCAGGAGCAGGGTGCGAGGCACCAGTCGCAATCTGATCCATTAGACCTGTAACGTACAAACATGAGGACCGATCCGCGAAAATCCGCGTTACTGGTGTGTCTGTTGGTAGTCGTGTGTGTTGGACAAGCACGCTCGCAAACTGAGCAGGTCAGGTTGCAGCTTGCTGACGGTTCGTACATGACGGTCGATGACGCGTGGGAATCGCCGCAGGGAGTTTGGTATCGCCGCGGCGGGCTGAGCCACGTGTTGCCGAAAGAGAAGGTCAAGAAGATCGAGCGCACCACGCCGAGTGCTGAACCCGCACCGTCGCCCGCCGCGAGCAACAACGACGACGACCATTTCGAAGTACCAGAGATTGTCGCGAAAGCTCCCTCGAGTAATAACGGCGTATACGATGAGCCGTCCTGGATATATTTGAAAGGCGGCGCGCGCGTCGAAGCTGACAGCGCGACGCAGTCTCCGGCGGGTGTTTGGTACAAGCGCGGTTCGATGTCGATCTTCATCGACGCCACGCGTGTGGATCGAATTGAAGTTGAGGATGCGGCGACTGTCGCGCAGGCCGGAAAGAAAGCAAGCGGGTGGGCCACAGGACGGGCAGGCCTCGATGGTCTGATCCGTCAGAACGGTTACAAATACAACGTCGATCCGTACCTGATCTTTCTGGTGATGGAGCAGGAGTCGCACTTCAACACGTATGCGGTGTCGCCAAAGGGTGCGCGCGGGTTGATGCAGTTGATGCCGGGGACGTGGGCGCGCTTCGGTGTGCGACGGCCGCACGATCCGGCGCAAAACATTTCCGCGGGCACGCGGTATTTGCGAGAGCTGTTGAATCGTTTCAATAACCGCGTGGACCTGGTGCTGGCGAGTTACAACGCGGGCGAAGGCGCGGTAGCGAAGTTTGGAAACAAAGTCCCGCCCTATCAGGAAACCCGCAACTACGTGAAGAAGATCAGCAAACGCTACAAGCGCACCATCGTGCGCACAAAGAAACCCGTTTAGAGTTCAACCTTTAGGTTGCGGCATTGCGGCAAACTAAGGCTTGAACTCTGAACTTTGAGGTTTTTATGAATCGACTACTCATTGCAACGTGTTTGGGTCTCTTCTTTGCGATCGGTGCTTTGGGCCAACAGTCTGATGCTGGTCCACTCACGAATGCGGCAGTTATCCGACTTGTCAAAGCAGGCTTCAAAGAGAAGACTGTCATCACGATCATCAACAACCGTCCCAGTGACTTTAAGCTCGACACCGAACACCTCATCGAGCTGAAGCACAGCGGTGTCAACGAGAACATCATTCTCGCGATGCTGTCGTCGCAGATGGGAACAGTTTTCCTCGATGAAGACGAGTGGGGAAGTGAGTCATTATTTAAAGACTCGAAAAAACCGAACAGCGAGGACCCGAAATCACAGACCGGCGAGAGCCTCTTCGGCTCCGGTTCTAGTTCGCAGTCGTCTGGTCGTACAAACGGCCTCGCGGGCGGTAATCAGAACGAAGGCAACGTCAGCGGATCCGCGACTGTCCGTATCATCAAGCCGCCCACGGAAGCCGGTGAAAGCGCCGGGCCGAAGCTTGAGAAGACTCCGACGCTAACAAACGAAGGCGTGATCAAAATGGTCGAAGCCGGATTCTCGGAAGGTACGATCATCAAACGCATCGAAGACTCACCAGTCGATTTTGACCTCTCACCGGGTAAACTGGACGAACTCTTCAAACGAAGAGTGACAGACGCCATTATCACCGCTATGCGAACCGCAATGGGCGGCAAGTAGTTTGTGCTTTTTGTGCCTCTTCATGGCTAAATTCTTCCGGCCAAAATGTCACAGCCTCGGCCGATATAAGGCGCGTGTAGCATCAAGATACAGCCCCCGCATCGCACAGTTTTTCTAAATAAAAGCTAAGTTGAAAAATAATTAAGGTTACGTCTCTTCATCGGTCTCGGCACGCTCATTGCCGATACCCTTCCGGCCTC
>DATNDM010000165.1:0-3201 GCA_035553235.1 Pyrinomonadaceae bacterium
CGGAATGTATTTCAACGATTGATACAACCACAAAAACTGCGAACCCGGTCGCGGCAAGTAATCCGCACCGGCTTCAGCCACCGATGGACCAAGCGGCGCGGGGTTCTTCCAGGCCCACAACGCGAGCGCGAGAAACACGAGACCGCCAACGATTGCATCGCGTGTGGTAAAGAGCTCTGCGATTTGCGCACGAAACATTCGCCACACGACCACGGCCGCGATCAGCGCCGGAACTACAAGCACGTGCAATGCGAAGAAGCGCGAGAGCGTGACCGGCGAGATCTCGCTGCCGCCCAGTAACCAAAGCCGAGCGAGACTGCCGGCCCCCGGCAGACCCGCCATCAATCCTTCAGCCACACGCGTACTGAAAAACGCCCGCGCATCCCACGGGAGTGAATATCCCGTACCACCCGCCGCCATCACCAGCCCGAGAATCAAAATCCCTGCGATCCACTGAAACCTGTTTGTCGCGTACGCTTCGGTCCAAAACAGCCGAATCACATGCAGGAAAATAAAGACGCTCAGCCACTGCGATCCGTAGTGATGAAGCGCACGCAGCCACGAACCTGACGACACGACTTTCTCGATGTAAGAAACAGTCGTGTACGCGTGATCGACCGAAGGCACGTAATAGAACGCGAGCAAAACACCGGTGAGAAACTGAACGAGCAACAGCACCGCAACGATGCCCGTCGTTGTTTGCAGCCACGCGCGCATGTCGTTGTCGCTTCTCATGCGTGTGTCGCCTGTTCCTTCGAGATGTATTGCACTTGCAGTTTTCCGTCCTGGACGCGCGCTGGCAGTGCATCAAGCCCGCGCCGCGCTGGACCACTGATACGCGAGCCGTCGGCGGCGAAGAAGCTTTCGTGACACGGGCATGAAAAACGATTCTTGTTTTGTTCCCACGCGACTTCGCAGCCCTCGTGCGGACAGATCGCTGACACGACCTGGTTGTTCTTCGCGGGCAGGACAAAGACGTTGTGCTCTTCAGTCGTGATGGCCCAGCCGCTGATTTGCTCGGCGACGATCTTGCGACTGATTGGTTGTGGTCCGGTCAGTTCCGCAACTGGGGCGACGTCGAGCCACGCATCCGTCGCGGCGGAAAGCCTGGGCCGAAGAAAACGAAACGCGGCGCCGCCGATGGAGACAAACACGGCAGCGAGTGGGAAAAACTTGAGAAATGAGCGACGCGATGTGTCGATGTTCATGCGTTTACCTCGTCCCCTTTGACGCTCGAGCGCGCGGCTTTCTTCCGCTTAGTTAGACATGAATTCAAGATTTTCAAGATTGACACGATTCTCCCGGTGGTTGCATTCGGCCCTGAGACTGGGCAGAATAACTTTGCATCGTTGATTCTTCCAAGGTTAGTCTCTGTAATCCAGGCCCGAGGTAAAAACAATGAGTAGCGACAAGGATCAAGGTAATGCCGCACGCGGTTCTCTTCGTCTCGCCCCTGCGCACGCGGCCGTGGAACTCGAAAAGGCTAAGCTGCCCCGACAGTTTGTTAACTTCACGTTCTATCACGCGCGACCTGAATGGCGCCTGCTCGCGGACGCCGACAAGCAACGCTGTCGCGATGAGTTTGTTAAGACTGTCGATGAGTTTCGATCCTCTTTGCTGATTCATTCTTATTCGACAATCGGACTTCGTACGAACGTTGACTTCATGATCTGGCGCATAGGTTACGAGCTCGATCCGATCCAGGAGATGACTGCGCGTCTCAATAAAACCGAGATGGCCAAGTATATCGAGCCCTCTCAGTCTTTCCTCTCGATGACCAAGCGTTCGATGTACATCGACAAAGATAATCCGGAGCACGTTGAAGATCGGCTGCATATCGTTCCTGGCAAGTCGCAGTATCTCTTCGTTTATCCATTCGTGAAAACTCGCGAGTGGTATTCACGACCCGCGGACCAGCGCCAGGAGATGATGGACGAGCACATCCGCATCGGTATGAAGTATCGCTCAGTAAAACTGCACACTACTTACTCCTTTGGCCTCGACGATCAGGAGTTTGTCGTTGCGTTTGAAACAGACAATCCGTCTGACTTTCTCGATCTGGTCCAGGAGCTGCGCGAAACTAAAGCGAGCTCCTACACGCTGCGCGATACGCCGATGTTTACTTGCCGCCAGCGCACGCTCAGCGAGTGTCTCGAAGCGCTCGGTTAAGCCACAGATTACACGGATGACACAGCTCAGAAAGCATCTGGGTAATCTGTGGATAGCCCTGTTTGCACTACTTTCCGTCACCACGCTTTATTCCCAAACACCAACGCCCTCGGAGTATCTCTGGTACGAAGCGGAGAACATGCGCGGCTTCAGCACGGGCAAGCTCGGCGAGCCGCTGCTTAATCCGTCGTACCTGAATCTCTCGCGCGAGAAAGCGCCTGGCTGGGGCATCAACGGACCGGGTGTTTCGGCCGAGTGGACGCAGGGAGGCGAGAGCGAATGGAATTCCGCCGCCGCGAGTGCCGACGAGACGCGCGCCACGTTGTATCAGGATCTCGAGATTCCACGCGGTGGTTCGTATGCGTTGTGGGTTCGTTATGCCGACTGGGCCAAGCGCAGTGAAAACTTCACGGTCACGATCGCGCAGGATGGCGCCGAAGTATTTCGTCACGAGTTTGGCGCGAAAGATGTGATCGATCCGCACGACGAAGTCAGCATGTACTGGGGCTGGGCATTTGCGTGGGACAGCGCCGCCGCGACTCTGAAACAAGGTCCGGCGCGTGTGTCAATCGTGATCGACAAGGCTGCGGATGCGCGCAGGCATGTTGACTGTTTTTTGCTGACCAATGATTTGTCATTTCGGGCGTCAGGCCGGCAGAAGCCGGACTTCGCTGCCATGCGTTACCTGCGCACGTGGTCCACCACACGCAAGCCGTTGCAATCGTTGTTGAAAACTGACGATGAGACGCACGTTCCGGAAGCGTGGGTACGTCCGAAAGTTGCAGGACGTGACTTCCTCATGCCGTGGAACATCGCGAAAGAGTTCTGGCCGTTGCTCGACAAACCTGCGACTGAGCGACCGCTGTTTCCTTTCAATGCCGAGCCGATCGAAGAGTTCATAGCGAAGTATAAGGGCGCGCGCGACGTGCCGCTGTTTCAATCGAAGCTCGTCGTTCCAGTTATCTACATCAACAACCTGCCGGAGTATCTGAAGGAAGGCAGTCCGTTTTTGCGTTACCTGCGCGAGACGAA
>DATNDM010000166.1:0-4046 GCA_035553235.1 Pyrinomonadaceae bacterium
GCGCGATTGGCTGACTCGGCAATCGTCGCGGCAACGTTCGGCGTCGGTTGAGGAGGCGGCGTTTTGGCCGGTTCGTAAACCGTCGCATCGTGCGTGCTCGCTGCTCGTCCCGACACCGGCGCAGTCGAAGCTGGGTCAAGAGTCAGAACTGTCGGAGCATTAACGTCAGCATTTGTTTCGCGCTTGTCGCCGACGACAGTCTCAATGAGAACGGCTGGTTGAGCAGTAACTTGCGCCGCAGATCCGCTCGGCGTGGCCAGGCCTGCGCGCAACTCCTGCGCGAGTGCGCCTGCGGTCGCCTGCCGATCACCGCGATCCTTCGCAGTCGCACGCTCGATCGCATCACTGAATCCACGTGGCACGTCAGGCACGACTTCGACGAGCGGTTGCGGCCGCGTCTGCACGTGCTCGCGTCGCAACTCATGCAGCGTGTTACCCGCAAAGCAGCGACGGCCCGCGATCATTTCGTAGAACACGAGACCGAGACTGTAAATGTCAGCACGACCATCGATCTCACTGCTTCCGTCGCGCGGGATCTCCCCCCACTGTTCCGGCGACATGTAATAAGGAGTGCCGAGCACTTGTCCGGCCATCGTCAGCGCCGTGTTGCCGCCGTTATCGCTACCCGCAATCTCACGCATCTTCGCGATGCCGAGATCGAGCAGCTTCACGACCGGCTGGCCGGTTTCGTCGGGATTACCGATCATGATGTTCTCGGGTTTGAGATCGCGATGCACGACGCCCATCGTGTGGGCCGTGTCGAGCACGCTCATGATCGGAGTGAGAATGTCTAAAGCTTCAGCCGCCGAAAACCGTCCGCGCGTTTTGATGGCGAGGTCGAGCGTGTGACCCTCGACGTACTCCATCACCATGTAGATCGTGCCGTCGGCGGCGGTGCGCAGATCGTAGACGGTCACCGAGTTGGGATGGCGAAAACGACGCGCTGCCTGGCCTTCGCGGCGGAAGCGTCGCAGCCACTCGGCGTTGGTCCTGACTTCAGGAGGCAGAACCTTGATGGCAACCCGATCGCCGAGCAGGATGTGACGCGCACGATAAACGGCGCCCATGCCGCCTTTGCCGAGCAACGCTTCCATCTGGTACTGGCCGTCGAGCACGGTGTCGACGATGGAGGCCGGGTCGGCCTCGAGGACCTCGCCGTCGATTGAGCAGAAGCTTACGCTGTCGTCGTATTTGGCTTTGCAGGCGGTGCAGTATTTCATGGACAGTCGTCTACAGGATTGCAGGATTTTACAGGATTAACAAGGCAGATCCTGTAAATCTCGAAAATCCTGTAATCCTGTCTACTACTCACTGTGCCCACTACGCGCTCAGGGATAGATCTTCCGCGCATACTCCTCGACCATTCGGTCGCTGTTGTACTGCGGCGCGAGCGTCTGGATCGCGCGTTTCATCATCGCGATCCACTGCCGCGGCACTCCATCATTGTCGCGCTGGTAATAAAGCGGCACGACTTCCGACTCGAGCGTACGATAAAGCGACTCCGCATCGAGCGCATCGATCTTCGCGACGTCTGCGACGTCGTTACCATTCCCAATCGCAAAGCCATTCGTACCGTCGTACCCTTCCAGCCACCACCCGTCGAGAATCGAGAGATTCAACCCGCCGTTAATCGCGACTTTCTCACCACTCGTCCCCGACGCTTCCTGCGGCCGCCGCGGCACGTTGAGCCAAACGTCGACTGATTGGACCAGCTGCCGCGCAATCTCCTGATCGTAGTCTTCCAGAAACACCGCGCGCTGCCGCACTGCCGGATCGTATTTCCAACGCGCCAGTTGCTGAAGCACGAGCTTCGATCCCTCGTCCTGCGGATGCGCTTTGCCGGCGAAGACAAACTGCACCGGACGCTCCTCGTTGTTGATGAGCCGCAGCAAACGTTCCTGATCTGTCAGTAACAAGTTCCAGCGTTTGTAACCAGCGACACGACGCGCAAAACCGATCGTCAAAGCCCCCGCGTCGAACATCGTACTCGCAGCTTCGATGTAATCGGCGCGTTCGCTCGCCATGGTTCGCGTCTGCTTCGAGCGATAGCGAATGAAGGCAACGAGTCGCTCCTTGAGACGCATGTGCGCATTCCAAAACTCATCGTCAGGAATGCTCGCGATAGCTTCAGACCATGCTTGCTGATTTCGAATCTTTGCGTCCCAGTCATGGCCGATGTGATGCTCGACGAGGTAACGCAACGGCGACGACATCCACGTCGGCGCGTGAACACCGTTCGTGATGTAAGTGATCGGAACTTCTTGTAGCGTCTTGCCCGGAAAGAGTTGTTGCCACAACGCGCGCGAAACTTCGCCGTGCTTGCGGCTCACACCGTTCGTCGATCGACACATGCGAATCGCGAGCGGCGTCAGACCGTAACGGTCGGATTTATTCACCGGATCGACGCGGCCGAGCGCCAGAAATTCATCTTCAGTGAGACCAAGCTCCTGGAAGTAGCCTGGTCCAAACGCGCGCAGCACGAGCGCCGCATCGAATTCATCATTGCCCGCTGCAACGGGCGTGTGTGTAGTAAACACACATTGCTGCTTCACTCTGTCGATTGCCGCCGAGAACGGTTGTTGTTCACTCTGAACGATCTCGCGCGCGAGCTCGAGCGTGAGAAACGCCGAGTGACCTTCGTTCAAGTGAAAAACGTGCGGCGACACGCCGAGTTTTCTCAACAACCGCACCCCGCCGATCCCGAGCAACATCTCCTGCACGATTCGTGTTTCGCGATCGCCGCCGTAGAGATGCCCCGTGACCCAACGATCAGTCTCGGCGTTTTCAGGAATGTTCGTGTCGAGAAGATAAAGCGCGACGCGCCCAACATCGGCCCGCCACACCTGGGCCAACACATTCCGCTCACGAATCAAGACTTCGATGCGCAGCGGTGAACCGTCGTCGTTGTTGACGAGATGAATCGGCAGGTCGTTCGGAAACGTTTCGCCGTAGTGTTCTTCCTGCCAACCGTCGTTGCGCAATCGCTGCCGGAAGTAACCGTAGCGATAAAGTAAACCGACGGCGACGAGTGGCAGACCGAGATCGCTGGCAGACTTGAGATGGTCACCGGCGAGTATGCCCAGACCACCAGAGTAAAGCGGCAGCGAAGTGTGAACGCCAAACTCCGCGCAAAAGTAAGCGACCGGATGTTCGGTAGTGATCGCGTCCTGTTGCAGACGCGGCGGTGATGTCAGATATGACTGAAAACTCTCGGCGAGGCGCTCCACACGTTCCATGTAGATGGGATCCGTTGCGGCTTCAGCCAACCGGAAGGAAGACGTTTTGGCGAGCAGTCGTCGCGGGTTGTGCTCACACTCTTCCCAGATTTCAGAATCGAGATCGCGGAAGACACCCTCGCCATCCTCAGCCCAACTCCACCAGTAATTCCAGGCGAGACGTTCGAGCGCGGTCAGTGGCGCAGGCAGCTCGTTCTTCCGCGCCACACGTTGTTCCGTTTCAGTGGTTTCAATAGTCATCATGTTCGGGCAGCAAAGTGGGAGAGTCTACTAAAATTCGTGGTACTCGCGAAACACGCGGGCGTCGTGCGGCTGGAAGAAGACGAGACGCACCTGCTCGATTTGCTGGTCGGCAGTCAGAAATTGCTTGATCGTAGCCGAGGCGATTCGCGCGGCCTCCGGCTTTGGATACCCGAAAGCGCCTGTCGAAATGGATGGAAATGCAATCGACGAAACGCCGTGCTGAACCGCTAATAGCAGTGAGTTTTGATAACAAGCAGCGAGGAGTTCGGCTTCGCGTTGCTGATCGTGGCCGTAGATTGGCCCAACCGTGTGGATCACATACTTCGCCGGCAGTCTTCCGCCAGTGGTGATTACGGCCTGTCCGGTTGGTAGACCATCTGGATAGATGGTCTTCCTAATCTTCTGGCAGTCCTTCAGAATCTCTGGGCCACCAGCGCGGTGGATCGCGCCGTCGACACCACCGCCGCCGAGCAGAGTCGAGTTCGCGGCGTTGACAATCGCGGTCACGTCCTGGCGGGTGATGTCTCCGATCACAACCAGAACACGTCCGCCCAGAAAAGATTCTGT
>DATNDM010000167.1:0-2132 GCA_035553235.1 Pyrinomonadaceae bacterium
CTCTTCGTCTTCCTCGGCGAACCGAAAGACATTCTTTCGGAATACACGGCGTTGACGGGTCGTAGCCCCGTGCCGCCGCTCTGGTCGTTCGGGTTCTGGATGAGCCGCATCACTTACAACTCGGAAGACCAGGTGCGCGAGGTGGCCCAACAGTTGAGAGCACACCAGATTCCGGCTGACGTGATTCACCTCGACACGGGCTGGTTCGAAACTGACTGGCGCAGCGATTATCGTTTCTCGACTTCGCGTTTTCGCGATCCCGCAAAGATGATCGCGGATCTGAAGCAGCAGGGTTTTCACGTCAGTCTTTGGCAGTACACTTACTTCACCAGCAAGAACGATCTGTGGAAAGAGATGGTGTCGAAGGGTTATCACGTCAAGAACGAAGGCGGGCAGCTTCCGTTCGAGGATGCGACGCTCGATATGAGTAATCCTGAAGCGGTGCAGTGGTATCAGGGCAAGCTGCGAGATCTGCTCAAGCTTGGCGTCGGTGCGATCAAGGTCGACTTTGGTGAGGGCGCGCCGTTGACGGGCCAATACGCTTCAGGCATGAGCGGCTGGTACGAGCACAATCTTTATCCGTTGCGTTACAACAAGGCGGTGGCGGAGGTCACGAAAGAGGTCACCGGCGATAACGTGATCTGGGCGCGCAGTGCGTGGGCCGGCAGTCAACGTTATCCGCTGCACTGGGGCGGCGATGCCGAGAATACTGATTCGGCGATGGCGGGTGAGTTGCGCGGCGGGTTGTCGTTTGGACTTTCGGGTTTTACGTACTGGAGTCACGACGTTGGCGGTTTTGTGAATCGTGCGCCGCGCGATCTTTACCGGCGCTGGATGGCGTGGGGAGTGCTGACTTCGCACACGCGAGCGCACGGCGCGCCGCCGCGCGAACCGTGGGAATACGATGCGGCGCTGAACGAGGATTTTCAGCGCGCGCTCGGTTTGCGTTATTCGTTGATGCCGTACATCTACGCGCAGGCTAAGGACTCGTCGGCGCGTGGTTTCCCGATGGTGCGTCCGTTGTTCT
This sequence comes from Pyrinomonadaceae bacterium, assembly GCA_035553235.1. Lineage (GTDB taxonomy): Bacteria > Acidobacteriota > Blastocatellia > Pyrinomonadales > Pyrinomonadaceae > PSRF01. The sequence continues at coordinate 1,028 of DATNDM010000167.1, forward strand.
TTGAATATCCGAACGATCCCGGCTCGTGGTCCATCGACGACGAATACATGTTTGGATCGGATTTGCTGGTGGCGCCGATGTTTGCGAGTGGCGAGAAGCGGAAAGTTTATCTGCCGCCGGGGAATTGGATCGATTATCAAACCCGCCGTGTTTACGAGGGTGAGAAGTGGCACGAGATTGCGGTGGGCCAGATTCCGGTCGTGTTGCTCGTGAAGAATCATTCGGTGTTGCCGCATCTCAAGGTGGCGCAGAGCACGAAGGATCTGGATTGGGACAATGTGGAGTTGCGTGTGTTCAGCACTGACGGCGCTGCAGCGAGCGGGTTGTTTACGCGTCCCGACGGCGGTGTGCAGACGTTGTCGGTTGTCCCACGCGGACGCGATTTTGTCCTGCGCGACGATCCTCAAGCCGGCAAAGTAAAGTGGACCATTAAGGTTTTTTGACCACAGATTACACGGATGTAATCGATTTTTATCCGTGTCATCCGTGGTTAGGTTTTATGCAGAAGATAACGCGTCGCAGATTTCTGGGGACGGCTGCGATTTTGCCGTTTGCGTCGTCGATCCTGAAGGCGTCCGCTGATGATGCTCTTCTGCTGTGGTTCGACAAGCCCGCGAGTGAATGGACCGAGGCGCTGCCGATCGGTAACGGGCGTTTAGGCGCGATGATCTTCGGCGGGGTCGCGACTGAACAGATCCAACTCAACGAAGACACGCTTTACGCCGGCTCACCTTACGATCCCAACAACCCGGAAGCACTGCAAGCTCTACCGGAAGCGCGGCGACTGATCTTCGCGGGCGAATATCAGGCGGCTCACGATCTGGTTGGCGCGAAGATGATGGCCCAACCAATCAAGCAGATGCCGTACGAACCCGTCGGCGATCTGAAACTCACATTCGCCGGTCACGAAAACGTCACCAACTATCGTCGCCAGCTCGATCTGAACACGGCTATCGCGAGGACGACTTACGACGACGGTGTAACCATTTTCGAGCGAGAAATATTCGCGAGTCCGGTGGACCAGGTAATCGTCGTCAGCCTGGTTGCCGAGCGCCTGAAACAGTTGAACTTCGCTGTGACCTTCGAGACACCACAAAACGCAACA
>DATNDM010000168.1:0-3330 GCA_035553235.1 Pyrinomonadaceae bacterium
ACTTGCGGCTCGGGCTGGTCGAGAATCGCGACGAGCTGCCGAATCGCGTCGATATTTTCTTTCACATCCGTGATGATGAGCGTGTTGCTGCGACCATCGACTTCGATCGAGCCACGTCGCGAAAGACGACGCGAGATGATCGGCATCAATCCCTGATCGCAACCGCCACCAGTCGCATCGCCACCGGCGCCGCCGCTAAAACTCAGGTTCGTGGAACCGCCCGAGAACGCGCCAGTCGAACCGGCTGCCTGGGCCAACGTGCCCGAAGCACGCGCATAGTTGAGTCGAATAAATTCGGTAACGAGCGGTGAAGCATCCAGACGCGAGTCGTTGATCACCTTCTGAGTTTCCGCTTCCTTCGCCAGCACGTCCGTCGTCGCCACACGCAGTATGTTGCCATTGCTTTCAATGCCGAGCCGGTTGGCTTTCAGCACTGCATCGAGCGCTACATTCCACGGCACGTCCTGAACATTTACCGTCACGGGCACCGCACTGACTGAAGCGTCGATGACGAAATTCACGCCATACTGTTCGGTGATGTAGTTGAGGATATCGCGAATATCAGCATTGACGACGTTCAGATTGATCGGCTCACCAATGAATCCCGGTTGTCCGTACTGACGTCCCTGGTCCGACTGTTTGTCGGTCGAGCGCGACATTCCCACAGGTGGCGTGGGCAGCGGCGTCGGTGCCGAAGTCTGCTGCTGGGCTGGGTTCTGAGCCAACGCGCTTGCGGCCGCAAGGCAGACAAGCAACAGGACGAGCGTGGTCCTTCTGATGGCTGATTCGACTCGAGACTGAGAAAACATCGTTCCCTCCTTAGGGGAATTTTTTGAACGTGCCGCCACGCACTACGCTCGATTGCCGGGGCAACTAAAGCGCGCGCCGCACTAACACGGCTACGTTCTGGTGTTTGTCAAAATCGCGCCCGTGTTTTCGGCCTGGAAAACACGGGGCCGTCAACGGTCTGGTCTAAACCAAACCAGAAATTGTCAGGGCTTAGCCGTCGCAACGGACGGATTGGCGGGCGCGGTAGTCATCGAGTTTACCGGCGTTGGTTGTCGTAGTGGTTTGTACTCGACTGCTCGTTGACGACGGCCATCGGTAAACACTGTCTCGCGACGGAACACGAGACGATTGTCTTCAATTGCCACCAACTGGCCGTCGTAGAACGGTTCGCCAGGATAGATGACATAGGAAAGTTTGATCGGCGTGGCCTCGATGATGGCGGCATAGCCGCGCGGCGACCGCGAGATGCCAATGACCTGAATCTCGCTCAGCAACAGCGCCGTGGTCGGCTTGGGCGCGGCCATGCGCGCGTTCATCGCGGCGAGTTTCTGTGCCTTGTACAGAGCGATGCGATCCTCGATCGTTGGAATCGCCACCTGATTGGCTTGTCGTTTAACTACAGGTGGTGCGGGTTCATACTTTCGGAACGGATCGCGACCGCCGGCAGCTTTCTTCGTCGCAGCCGGTTTTGGTGGCTGAGTCTCCTGGCCCACGACACCGATCGCGAAGCCACTCGCGATCAGCAACGCGGCGCTAAGCAGGAACGGAACCGCTGTCTTTTTAACTCGCATCATCATGTTCGCTTTCTTGAGTGGTCACCTTTACTTCGCGGGTTGTGGGGCGGGAACGGCCGGTGCTGGAACTGATCCACCGGCGGCTGGCTTGTTGTTTGGACCCGGCGCCTGACTTTGCAAGCGCTCGGAAGAAACGTAGTAAGCGGTTAGATCGAAACGCGCTTCGACGGTCTTCGTCGGCGACTGTTTTTCCAGTTGCTTCAATTCAAAGTTGGTGATCGAAACGATTCGCTGGTAATGAGCAAGCTGGTCGAAGAAGGCGCGCAGACCAGCAAACCCGCTGACCACGCTGACCTCGATTTTCTTGCCGCTGTAGTTTTCCTGTTGCAGGTCTTCCTTCGGATTGAATCGCGACAGGACCAGGCCGTTGCCTTTTGCACGATCCTGAATGCCTTGCAGGACCATCGTCAGCTCACGCTGCTCGGGCAGGAGTGCTTTTAACTCAGCGTACTCTTCTTCGCGCGCTTTGTACGCGGCTTTGAAGTTGTTGAGGTTCTGTTGGACGATCGCGGCCTGAGCATTGCGCGATCTCAGGTCCGCGATCTCGTCTTCCATCTCCTTCGTTGCTTTGCGCGTGCCACTCGTCACGAAATACCAGAAGCCCGCATACATAACGCCGCCGATCACGAGAAACGCGACCAATCGCAGGTACCATGGAAGAGCTGGGAGTTTGCCGACTTTCATCTCAGTGTCCTCATTTCTTCATTGCCACTTGCTGCGTCGGAGCAGGCGCCGGTTGTGAATCTTTCTTACCAAGCTCGAATTTTGCTTTGACGGTGAACGTCACGACTTCGGGCTTCTCCGCGTTGGCATCCGCGGGTTCTGGCGCCTTGGTTCCAGCCGGCGTTTGCGGAGTGGCTGTTTTCGCCGCTTCCCGAGCCGTCTCGATGTTGAGATTGCTGAATAAACCGTTCGAGAACTCCAGGCTCTGCCCAAACTTAGTCACTGAATACTCATTCGGTGATTCACCCTTGATCGTGATCTCGCCGTCTTTGTTCTCGATTGCGACGAGGTAAAGACCGGGCACCGCGTCGAAGCGCGCTTTGATTTCCTGCAACACCGCGCTTGGACCCTGCTGTGATTCACGCAACTTCTTGATCGCGTCGATGCGAGCCTGAACTTCCTTCGACTTCTTCTCGAGCTCCATCTGTTCTTTTTGAGTAGCGAGCATCTGCTGGTTGATGCGTTTCTCGTTCTCGAGATCTCTCTGTGCCGCCGTGCGCGCCATGTTTGAGCTGACGTAGTCGTAACCCATCGCGACCATCGTCAGACCAAATACCGTGAGCGCGAGCAACAACGTCTGCACTGCCCGGCTGGCGACTTTTTCTTCAACCGCAGCAACGCCCTGTGGCCGATCCGTAACTGACTCGAGCAGGTTTACTTTGATCATGCCTCTACTCCTCTCAGCGCGAGCCCAACGGCCACGGCCATCTCTGGCACGATTTCGCGCATGTAGTCCGGATCAAACTTCGTCGCATCAACTTCAATCTGCCGGAAGGGATCGAACACCTCGACCGGAATCTCGAACCGTGCTCCTAAAAAGTCGGGGAGACCGGGCAGCTTCGATCCGCCACCCGCGAGCAATATCTTCTGAATTCCGGCGTCACCCTCTTGTGCAGTCGCGCGATAGAAATCAAAGGTCTTCTTCACTTCCAGCGCGAGGACGTCCGAAACAGTCTCGATGATCGGCTGAATCGGTTTTGGTTCTACGCCGTCCGGCAACGCCATGCCGCGCTTCACAGACTCG
>DATNDM010000169.1:0-5275 GCA_035553235.1 Pyrinomonadaceae bacterium
ACTCGCTGATGAAGCAAGGCAAGGTCACTGAAGCGGGAGAAAAGTTTGTCGAAGCTTACATTGCCGAGCCTTACAGCCGTCTCGCGCGCGCGGGTTTCGTAAACTGGGGCGACAAAGTTCATATCGAGCTTGCTCATCCGCGCGTCGACTTTCCCGCGAACGTCGCGCCAAAACAGGAAGGTGGAACAACGATCACTCTCGACCCGGACATGTTCAAGAAAGACGACAAGAGTGGTTCAGCGGCTGCGTGGATGACTTACGGACTGATTCGAGCTGGGTGGGCGACGTCAGACTTCGCCAAGGAGTATCCGAACGAGAAGACGTATCGTCACAGTTTGAAAGAGGAAACGTCGGCGATGCGGGCCGCGCTCAAAGTGCTGGGCGAACAGAAAGCCGACGAGTCCAAGATCGATCCGTCGCTACAGGTGATCCGGAAGCTGGATAAAGAAGGGTTGTTGGAAGCTTTTGTCCTGCTCGCGATTCCCGACCAGGGCATTGCAAACGACTTCGCCGCTTATCGCAAAACGAACGTCGATGATCTGCGCCGCTATGTCAAGTTGTATGTATTGACGGGTGGCGGTAAACAGCAATAAATCCGTCTTCATCCGTGTAATCCGTGGTTTGTTGACCACGGATTACACGGATCTTTTCGGACTATCTGGCTTTGCACAAAAACTCGCGACATCGCTCTTCTCTGCGCAATCTCTGCGTTCTCTGCGTCTCTGCGGTCAGTTTTAGCTATGAATTAGTTAACCGCAGAGACGCAGAGAACGCCGAGGTTGCGCAGAGAAATCAATAATTCGGCACTTTTTGTGCAAAGCCGGATTACCTCGATCCTGGCGCCGGCTTGCGCGGCAACTTCTCATCGCGCATTGCGGTGTTGTAAACAAACGCCGCCATGATCGTCGCTGCCTGTTTCATGTCGTCGGCCTGAATACGATCGAACACGTCCTGGTTTGAGTGGTGTGTGCGCGTGTCGTATTCAATCTCGTCCTGGATAAACTGGAAACCCGGCAAACCGATCGCATCAAACGACAGGTGGTCTGTACCGCCAGTGTTCGCAATCGAGAGTGTGGTTGCGCCCATATCGCGGAACGGCGCGAGCCACTGCCGGAAGAGCGGGCGAATCGCTTCGTTGCCTTGCAGGTACACGCCACGAATCTTGCCCGTGCCGTTGTCGAGATTGAAATAACCGCTCAACTTCTCGTACTCCGGTTTCGTGACCAGCGTTGGTCCAGCCGGAGCACCGTTGCCATTCCCACCGCCCATTCCATTGTTCACATTACCAGTCGAAGGCGCAGCAGAGGTCGTCGGGTTTTGCAACGTGCCGAAGTGTTGGGCAACGTAAGCGCGTGAGCCGAGCAGGCCCTGCTCTTCACCACTCCACAATGCGATGCGGATCGTGCGACGCGGTTTGAGGCCGAGTGCCTGAATGATGCGGACCGCTTCAAGTGCAACCGCACAGCCTGCGGCGTTGTCGGTTGCGCCCGTGCCTGAGTGCCACGAATCCATGTGACCACCGAGCATGACGATCTCGTCTTTCAGATCCGTGCCGGGAATCTCCGCAATTGTGTTGTAGCCCATCGGATCGGCGTCCTGCCATGCTACCGACAGATCGACGTTCATCTTCACAGGCTCGCCCGCCTGCAACATGCGTACGATACGGTTGTAGTGCTCGATCGCGACGACGAGTTGCGGCGTCACGTTGGTCGCACTCTTGTCGTATGGCGGTGTGCCGCGCGGGAATGGGTTGTTTGACGGTGGCGCGTTCGGATCGCGTGGCGGAGACGGAACTGACGCTGACTGCACGAACATCGTGCCGCCATCGCCGCGGCTCGGATCTATCAAGACTGCCGCGCCTTCCGACTGGAAGAAGCGCATCTTCGCATTGGCGAGTTCAAACGCGGCGCGAAACTGCGGGTTAGCGGCGAAGTTACGATTACCACCGGGACGCGGTTCGGGCGCGTCTGCGAGTGTCAACAAGTCTTTCTCGTTCAAACGCGTGCCGAGTGCTTCGAAGTGCGCGCTGACGTCGCGCATCGGTGATGTCAGAACGATCTTGCCGTTCAGCTTGCCTTTGTACTTTTCGAAGTCTGCTTCGGTTTTCGCGTCGAAGTAAACAACGTCGGCGGTGAGCGGCGCGGACAGGCCGGGCGACCACGCTTTTGGATACGCGATCAGGGGGATCGCGGTCGGCTCAGTCACCTGTGCGGAGAAACGTTTCAGGGTCCAGCCGCGACCGAATGGTCCCCACGCTTCGAGATGAGCATTCTGGAGTCCCCACTTGGTCAGCTGATCGCGCGTCCATTCATTCGCGCGCTTCATGCCGGGCGAAGCAGTCAGGCGTGGTCCAATGACGTCGCTCAGGTAGCTCAGGGTTTGCATCACCTGCGAGCGATTCATGCCCTCGTCTTTGATTTTCTGAATTGGATCGTTTGGGTCTGGTGTGGGCGCCGGAGTCTGTTGAGCAAGCAAAGAAACCGGCGAGATTACGAAGATCAGGAGCAGCACTACGGCCGCAGAACGCCGAAGAATCATGGGTGGTCTCCTCGAGTTGTAGAACTAAAGTAGGATGGACGCCTAATAGTGCCACAAAAAGCACGAAAGGCACAAAACAGTTCATCCACAGATTACGCAGATGTCATAAACGATCTGCGTAATCTGTGGATAAATATTGGGAGGGGATTAAGAGACTTTTTGTGCTTTTTCTGTCTTTTCGTGGCTAGGACATTCTTCGTTGGCGCAGTAGCGGAAGGTGCCCTGCTTCTTCGTGGTCTTCTCTAAAAGAAACGGCGCGTTGCAGTCGGGACAAGTTTCAACGACCGGCTTGTCCCAGTAGACGACATTGCAGTTCGGATATTCCGAACAACCGTAAAACGCTTTGCCGCGTTTCGACTTCTTCACCACGATCTCGCCCTTGCACCCGGGCCGCGTACAGGAAACTCCCACCGTCTCCTGCTTGATGTACTTGCACTTCGGATAGTTCGAACACGAAATAAACTCTCCGAAACGGCCAACCCGCTTCACTAATTGCGCGCCATCAACCGGACATTTCTCGTCGATCGGCACAGGCGGCGGCGCGGCCACACCAGTCTTGCCAATCTTCCTGATATTGCGACACTCCGGATAACCAGTGCAGCCCAGGAATGGACCAAAACGACCACGCTTCAACTGCATCGGCTTGCCGCACAGGTCGCATGTCTCCGGTTCGGCTGCTTCTTCACTCGCGGGCTGCGACTCGCTCGAACTGCCGTTGCCATTCGACGCGGCAGGCGCTTCCGCGTCGCGCGTCGCTTCGCAGTTGAGACATTTCAAGTACGCACCAAAGCGTCCCCACTTCTGGACCATGCCCGGCGTGTTGCACTTCAGGCATACTTCATCGGTTGGAACGTTCTTCTCTTTTATGTCTTTGATGTAACGCTGAAACTGCTTCAGGTCGCCTTCAAACTTGTCGTAGAACTCGCGCAGCGCTTTGGTCCAACGGATCTTCCCTTCCTCGATTTCGTCAAGCTCTTCTTCCATGCGCGCGGTGTAAGTCTCATTGAAGAGATCGTCGAAGCCGCCGTCGATCAAAAGATCGTTGACGGTCTTGCCGAGCGCGGTCGGATGAAAGCGTCCCTGCAGCTTCTCGACGTACTCGCGCTCCTGAATCGTCGACATGATCGCGGCGTAAGTCGAAGGCCGTCCAATCCCCTTCTCTTCGAGCGCCTTCACGAGTGTTGCTTCCGTGTAGCGCGGCGGCGGCTCAGTGAAGTGCTGTTCGGGCGTGATGGAATTCAGTTTGAGGTTCTCGCCTTTTTCGACTAATGGCAGACTGCGCTCTGCCTCTTCATCGTCGTCGGTCTTTTCGTCGCGGCCTTCCTGGTAGATCTTGAGGAAGCCGTCAAACTTCTGCACCGAACCCGTCGCGCGAAAGACGAACCTCCCGGCCTGGATATCGATCGTCGTTTGATCGAACAGGGCGGGCATCATTTGCGACGCAACGAAGCGCTGCCAGATCAGTCGATAAAGTTTCAACTCTTCGGGCTTGAGATACTTCGCCAGCGAGTCAGGCGTGCGCGCGACTTCAGTCGGGCGGATCGCTTCGTGCGCGTCCTGCGCGTCTTTTTTCGAGCGATAATAAACAGCCTTCTCGGGCAGATAAGCGGGGCCGTATTGCTGATTCACGTAATCGCGTACTTCCCCAAGTGCCGCGTCCGAAACGCGCGTCGAGTCAGTTCGCATGTAGGTGATCAGACCGACGGAACCTTCGTCACCAAGCTCGACGCCTTCGTAAAGCTTCTGCGCGAGCATCATCGTCTTCTTCACTGCGAAACCGAGTTTGCGCGAAGCTTCCTGTTGCAGTTTCGAAGTGATGAACGGCGGCACCGGATTGCGCTTCCGTTCCTTCGTCGTTACGTCCGTGACAATGTACGACTGCTGTTGCGCTTCGGCGACGATCGCGTCGGCTTTTGCCTGATCGTCGATGATGATCTCGTTCTTCTTCAGCTCCTGATCGAAGCCACTGGTTTTGACAGTCTGATCGTCAACCTTGAACAGACGCGAATCGAACGCCGGCGGCAGTTTCGAACTCAGATTCGCCGCAATCGTCCAATACTCAGTCTTAACAAACTGCTCGATCTCGCGTTCGCGCTCGACGACCATGCGCAATGCGACTGACTGCACGCGACCCGCGCTCAACCGTCCACCAATCGTCCGGCACAGCAACGGCGAGACTTTGTAACCCACTAAACGGTCGAGCACGCGCCGCGCCTGTTGCGCATCGACGAGGTTCTCATCGATCTGTCGGGGATGCTCGAAAGCCTCGTTCACCGCACGCTTAGTGATCTCATTGAACATCACGCGAAACGCGGGCTTCGCTGGTCGCTTTGGCACAATCTCTTCGGCGAGGTGCTGGCAAATTGCTTCGCCTTCACGATCAGGGTCAGCGGCAAGATAGATCGCTTCAGCTTCTTTCGCCGCTTTCTTCAGCTCGGCAACGATCCTCTTGTTGTTACGTTTTTTCGAATCGGGAATCAGTTCGTAAGTCGGTTCGAAATTGTGTTCAACGTCAACTCCGAGACCTTTCGAAGGCAGATCTTTGATGTGGCCTATCGAGGCCTTGACCAGATAGTCCTTTCCTAAATACTTGTTTATGGTTTTCGCCTTTGCAGGCGACTCAACGATTACTAAATTTTTTGCCATCTCTTATATTTTCTTCTCTGCGCAGCCTCTGCGTTCTCTGCGTCTCTGCGGTTAAGAATTGGTCATCACCGCAGAGACGCAGAGGACGCAG
>DATNDM010000170.1:0-4420 GCA_035553235.1 Pyrinomonadaceae bacterium
CGGAGACGGCGCGATCGCTGTTAAGCCAGTCGTTGTAGGCAACCAGCTCCTGGTCAGTCACGGGACGGTTGCCGAGTCGCGCGGTCGGCGTGCGTTCGAAGGCGCGATTCGTGAGCGCCATGTGTGGTTGGCGAACGGGCAAAGGGTTCCCTTGGTCCAACCGGAGCTCTGCTGATTCGACGTCGGGGAAGAACTCGTCGTAAGCAAGCAGATGCCAGACTGTTTCCGCGCCTTCGCCTTCAACAGCCAACACGCGCAGCAGGCCGAAGCCGCTTTCGAGTTGGAAAATCAGATCGTCGCCTGGAGCGAAAGTAAACATATTTTAGCCGTGGATTCCCGCGAACGAACGCAGATCTGAATAAGCTGCCAAGACTTTATCAGCCATGTGCGCGGCGGTGTAGTGCTCGCGCACGCCGCGGAAGCCGTTGGCGCTCAACTCTTGCGCCAGATTTGCATCGCGGAAGATCTCGAGAATGCCGCCGGCGAGACTCTGCGGATCGTCGGGTTGGACCAGCAGGCCGCCACGCGTCTTTTCTACGATTTCCGTGAATGAGCCACGGCGCGGTTGGACCAGCGGCACGCCGCAGGCCATCGCTTCGAGTAATGAAACGCCTTTCGGTTCGTCGTACGTTGCGGGCATCGACATCACGTCCAGACTACGGAGAAACGCGATCTTGTCTGCTCGCTCCACGACGCCGCGATAATGAAACTCGCCGCCCAGACCGGCATCCTCCAGGTGTTTCTGAATCTTTTCGAGATACGGCTTGTAGTCTGGCGCCATGTAGCCTGCGACTTCGAGTCGTGCTTCAGGTAAGTCGCCAGACTGTCGCATGAGCCGATACGCTTCGGCCAAGACGTGCAGTCCTTTTTCCGGGGCGATGCGGCCGAAGAATCCGACCGTGAATGGACCACTGCGATCACCATCACGCCGCTCGAAACCATCCGGATTGATACCGATCGGAACGACGCGGATCTTGTCGCGCGGAATGCCGAGATAACCCGGCATGAAGTCCGCGTAATACTCTGACACTGATAAAAACTGATCTACGTACGGCAGATGAGCGCGGATCAGATCGAATGATTGCGTGCGATAGGGTTCCTGAAGGTTGTCAAGGAAGAGATCTTCGCCTTGGAGCGTGCACAAAATCGGAGCGTTTAGCGCCTGCTTGATGGGGCCGGCGAGGCCAAGCAAGAGCGTGTAGGGAAGATTGACGATGTCGGGTGGTGCTTCGTTTTTGACCCAGTCGATAAACTTGTCGATCTCTTTGCGCTGAAATCCGTCTTCGCCTTTCAGCACGGAGACAGTCATTTCGCCGAGTGTTTTCGGATTAGTGGAGAGCGATCGGCGCGTCGCCAGATTCAATGCGGTCTTCGAGTCCCAAAGCCGATCGAGCCAGCGCGGTGTTTTGCGAAACAAAGGAACGTACTGTTCGAGGTAAGCACTGATACCGCCCAACACAACGTGATCGTCGCTGACGTTCGGTTCATCGGTGAGCGTCGGCGTGTAGACCGGCAGCAGCGACACGTCGTGACCACGCTTCATCAGCTCGGTGGCCATGGCGTTGTCGCGCAGGCAGCTCCCGCAATACATCCGGCCGGCTCCGCCTGTGAGATAAAGGATCCTCACGTTGAATCCTCAAACGGCGACTGCCTGCTGAAACGCGCGCCGCCCGTAAAGATGATCGAAGAGATTGCCTTCGTGCGGCTGGTCCCAACTCACCTGGTTCGTCGCCAGCGCGCCGATGTTGAGACGATCAATGCGAGGTGAGTTCACAAGCGTCTGAATCAAACGCGGATCCTTAGTGATAGCTGTCACGACGAGTGTTGGACCTAGCTGCGACGCGATTTGATCCTGATCGACTTGAACAACGCTCGCGAACGGAAACAGAAACTCTTTCATCGCGAGCGGATGATCGGTCTCAGACAGGATGACTGTCGGCAGCAGGTAAGAACAACCATTCCAGTCGACTAGCCGTTCAGTATCACGATAGGCGGCGGTGACGTCGCGCGCGCCCGGTTCAGTCAAGCCCTGTTCGATGATGGCGTTGATGCGTGCGGCGACTTGAGGATCGACGAATGGTGCGATTTGTGCGCGCTCATCGTCAGCAGCGCGTGGGACGATCTGTGCCAAACGTTTCGCGAGTGCTTCGCTGATCTCTTCGGCGTGCGCGGGCGTCCAGACTGCCGAAGCATTCACGCACGAGCGGCCGCCGTTGTCAGCGATCGAAGCGATCATCACGTCGAGATACTGTTCCCAATCGTCGACGCAGTCTGCGCCGATGATGATCTTGCTGTAGCCTGGACCATGTATCTCAACGCGCGGATCCCCCGCCCATGCACCTGTGGTTGATGAATCGCCAAAGAGCAACGAACGACCGCAGCTCCGCAGGATCTCTGCCGCACCGGCGTGATCGGTTGGATAAAAACTGAAAGCTGCGCGCGGCGCGCCGGCTTTGATCAGCGACTGAATGATGCGATAGGGCGTCCAGGGCTCGGCGCTGCCGGGTTTCAGCACGAGCGGAATGCGGAGCGGAAACGCCGGAATCCAGAGCGAATGCACGCCCGGTGAGTTGTTGGGCAGAACCGCGCCGAGCGATTGCGTACGCGGAAAGAAGCTGAGCGCGCGGCCGTCAAACTCGCCGAAGCCGCGATCGAGTAGATCCCAATCGAGATTGCGAGTGAGACCATTGAGCACGGATTCCATGCTCGCGAGCATGCTCTTGATCTTGTGCATGTTGCGACGTGCGAGCACGTACGGCAGACCGGTCGTCGCGGAGACTTGCCGGACGTAATCATCGGGCGACTGGGTTGAGTCGCCGAGGTCCAAGGTGTCATCAGTGAAGTGATCGGCGGCGCGTGAGCAGATGTTGACGAGGTCGTGCGTCGAGAAGCGGTTCAAAGCTGATGTGCCGATGTCTTGTCTGCTGAGATCGCGGCGGATCAGTCCGGCGTTGGCCTGGCTTACTTCGACGAAGAGCTCGCGTGTTTGATGGTGCGGGACGCGCGCGACGTCGAGGCTCTTGTATTCATTGCCGTGGCGCAGGATTGGAAGGTGAATCATATAAACGCGGATTTGCAGGATTTTTCAGGATTGACGCAGGATCAGTATACGCCTTCGACGACTGTGCTTTGGAAACGAGAGAAGGGGCGGACGTTGCGGACGCCGTCCCACGGATATTGATCGCATGGTGGTTCACGCTCGGCTTCGTCGCGCTCGAGGAAGCGTGGCATGAAGAATTCTTTGGTCAGCGTCGTCAAACGCACGCGACCGGTGGCGCCGTATTCAACGACACGATCCGGCTGATCAGGATCGACAACTTCCACCATCGCGCGCGGCCGCGGCGGATAGTAAATGATCGCGTAGTTGTCTTTCGGGTCGCGCGTTTTGTGGACTGCCAAACCCATCAACGTGTTGCCGTACGTCGGCGCGAAGTAAGCGCCTTCGAGCAACTCCTCAACTGCGAAGCGATGGAACTGCGGCGTCATCTCAGTGCCGCCACAAAACACGCCTGTTATCCCCATCTTCTTGAGCGAAACTTTTTCACACAACGCTTCGAGCAGCTTCGGCGTCGTGAACAAACAACGAATTCCTTCGTGCGCTTTCAACAAAGTGAGCCCTTGCTCGACCACGTGCTGCTTGTACTGCTCGGCCATCTTCGGCTGGCCCATCCTGATCAACTTGATGACCCAGCGCGGATCGAGATCGACCATAAAACAAATCCCGCCGCGATGCTGCGCGAGGTGCTCGACCGCCAGTCGCAAACGACGCGGACCAGTTGGACCAAGCGACAGCCAGTCAGCGCCGCGCGGGAAGAACTCTTCCGGCAACGTGTCGCTGAACGCTTCGTAATCGATGCGAAAGTCGTCGATATTGATACGCGACTTCGGCACGCCCGTGCTGCCACCCGTTTCAAACGTGTAGACCGGTCGGTCGGCGTAACCTTTCGGCACCCAGCGACGCACTGGTCCACCACGCAACCACTCGTCCTGAAAAAATCCAAACCGCGCCAAGTCGTCGTAAGTTTGAATCTCTTTGCGTGGATCCCAGCACAGATTCTTGGCGTAATCGAGCCAGAACGGACAGCCCGTTTCCGGATCGAAATGCCACGCAACAACTTCGCGAACCCAGGCGTCGAGCTCTTTAGTATTTTTAGCCACAGATAACACGGATTTAAGGGATAGTTTTTTCAGTCTCTCTCATCAAGTCAGCGAAACGTGGATCGAGACGGAGTTTCGCGAGGTGCGGATCGACGCGCACAAACGTGAAACCAACCGCATGCTCGCGTTCAGCCTGCGCGAGCCAGCGAAACGCGTTATCGAAATCGTCGAGCCACGTGTAGATGATGGCGATCTCATACGCCGTCACCCAGTTTTCCTGACGCTTCGCGATTATCTCATTCAAAATCTGCCGCGCTTCTTC
>DATNDM010000171.1:0-4581 GCA_035553235.1 Pyrinomonadaceae bacterium
TGATTTGGACTTTTGAGGCAAAGCTATTCATAGAAATAACTCACCGCAGAGACGCAGAGAACGCAGACATTGCGCAGAGAAGAGCGATGTCGCGAGTTTTTGTGCAAAGCCCCGATTAGGCTGCGGCGATGAACTTGTAACCGACACCACGGACCGTGAGCAGGTGACGCGGCCGTGAGGGTTCGTCTTCGATGTATTTCCGCAAGCGCACAATGAAGTTATCAATCGCGCGCGTATCAGTATCTTCACGCAAGCCCCAAACATCCTCGAGTATCAGGCTGCGCGAAACGATCTTGCCTTCATGATTGATCAAATAACGAAGCAGATCCGCTTCCATCAGTGTCAAATGTACAATCTGCTCGCCTGATCTCAACTCAAGCGCCTCGAAGTCGATCGTCTTCCCGTCAAACTCAAACACCTTCGCGCCATCATGCTGCGCGGATCGATGGCGGTCTTTGTTGAGCCATTCACGACGTCGCAACAGAGCATTGAGCCGCGCCAACAACACCCCGAGATCAAACGGCTTTGGCAGATAATCATCAGCACCCGCCTCAAACCCGCGCAACACGTCCTGCGCCTGCCCGCGCGCTGTCAACATCAGGATCGGCACGAACTGTCCTTGCGCACGCAACCGCGACGCGAGTGAAAAACCATCTATGCCCGGCAACATCACGTCGAGCACCATCACGTCGAAAGCCCGGTCGTTCAACAACGCGAGCGCGTCTTCACCCGTGCCAACAGCCTCAACGTCGTATCCTTCCGCCTTCAGGTTGTAGGTCAAACCCGCCGCGAGATGCTTTTCGTCCTCAACAATCAACACCGAATGCGTCATATAATTTCAGACTCGCGGCAAATGAATTGTGAAAGTGCTGCCATGACCGAGACCGGCACTCTCGGCAAACACGCGACCGCCATGCTTCGTGACCACTGAATGAACGATGAACAATCCGAGGCCCGTGCCTTTCACACGCGCCATGAACCGCCCCGGCACGCGATAAAAGCGTTTGAAGATCCGCTTCAGCTGCGCGCTCTGAATGCCAATACCCTTGTCAGACACTCGCACCGCCACGCGCTTGTTATCTAACGCCGAAACCGACACCGATACACGCACCTCGTCGTCTGAATACTTCACCGCATTGTCCAGCAAGTTCGAAAATGCGGCGCGCAACTCATCGACGTCGCCCGAAACTTTCGCCGATCGCGCTTCCGCCGATTCGCTGTAAATCAGCGCGCTCTCGTTGAGCCCGTAACGAACACGCGTCAACTCCAGACACTCACGCACCATCTCGCCCACGTCGATCACGGAATTCGGGATACGCTGACGTTTGTGTCCAGTGCGACCAGCACGCAGCACTTGCTCGACAGTATGCAGCAGTCGATCGCTGTCGGCGAGCATGATGTTGTAAAACTCGCGACGCTGATCTTCATCAACGTCGCGAGTCTTCAATGTTTCGAGATAGAGACGAATCGACGCGATCGGCGTCTTCAACTCGTGTGTGACAGCGTTGATGAACGCGTCGTGCTGCTCGTTGCGCCTTATCTCGCGGATCAGGAACGTCGTGTTGAGCACGAGTCCGAAGATCAGCACGATGAAAAAGACGATGCCGAGAACGAGCAGCGCGACTTCACGCCAGTTCAATATGATCCAACCAACGTTCAGCGCGATGGCAAGTGCGACCAAACACGCGCTGAGCGTGATGAAGAACACGATTGACTTGCGGCGACGACCTCGAACACGCATTGCCCGCGATTCTATCAATCCGTGGCAACCTGTGTGTACTGGTGCCCCGCAATCTTCTTCGGCAACCGCACTCGGCGCGTGACGAAGAGTGCGAGCCACAGGAACCCGGCCGTACCTGAAAGCAAACCGGAGATCACGGTCAAAGATCGAGGCGTGATCCAGTGTAACGACCAGCCGGCAACACCAGTCGAGAACGCCCAGATCATCATTTCGGCCGCGCGATCGCTCGTCGAGACTCGACCGCGCAGGTTGTCAGGCACCAAACGCATGAGCAGCGTTTCCTGCACGGCAAACTCCGCGCCGAGCAACACGCGCGAAATGCCTATCAGCACGCACGCCCATACGAGTGTCGGCATCACGCCCGCGAAGGCGTAAAAGATGCCCTGAATAAACAGGCTCCAGCCGATGAACGCGATGGTCCGCTTTCGCAGTTCGAAGAACGCGCCGACGCGACGCGCGATCATCATGCCGATGAACAGTCCGAAGCCTCCGGCGAAATAGATCGCCGCGACTGCCGAATCGGGGCTGATGTGCTCACCCGCGAACACGAGTGCACCTAAGCGATCCGCGATCAGGTTCATCGCGCCGCCGCCAGTGGCCCAGAGAATGTTGATGCCGAGAATCGTCGCTACCGGCGCGTGCGAAAGGATGTAGGACCAGCCTTCACGCATGTCGGTCCAATAGCCGCGATAGATACTCTTCGGCTCTACTGAAACCGCGGTCTGGCTACGCGTCTCCTCGTCAGGCACCAGCCACACTGAATAGGCCGAGCCGAAGAAGGAGATAGCGTTGATGACGAACGCTGCCTGGTAACCGACGTGCGCTGCGGCCCAGCCGCCGAGTGCCGCGCCAATCGACATCAGCAAAAATCGCGATGTGAACATCAACGCGTTGCCCGCGAGTAGATCGCGTTCGCCCGTGATATTCGGGACAGCCGCATTCTTGGCTGCCTCGAAGAACGTGCCGAAAAACGCGAGCGCCGCGGTACATACGTACGCGATCCAGACGTCTTCTGGACCGTGCACGAGTATGAAGCCGAGCGCAATCACGACACGCACGAGGTCCGTCGCGATCATGACGGTGCGACGCGACCAGCGGTCGACGAACGCGCCGGCCAGTGGTGCGAAAAGCGTAAACGGCACGATACGTGAGATCAGAACGATCGTGGTGACTTCGGGTGCTGCGTGAGACACAGTACGGACCAGCCCGAGCGCGGCAATGAAGTTGAACCAATTACCTAACTCGGAGATGACCTGCCCGATCCACAATCGCCTGAAAGAACGATTGCGCCGCAGGAGCTGTGTATATGTAAGCGAGTCCATGACCTTAAATCCAATATCGTGTTGAGCGCTTCTCTGTGCAACCTCTGTGTCCTCTGTGTCTCCGTGGTGAATTGCGGTGCGGAAAGCCACCACAGAGACACAGAGGACACAGAGGTTGCACAGAGAAAGCGATTCATTTTGTCAACAAAAAAGCCGCCCAAACTGTGGCGGCTCGCGATCTGCTTCGTTCTCATCGAACGTCATCCTCCAACAAATCGCGGCGGCCTTTTTTCAAGAAATGCCGAGACGCCTTCTACAAAATCCTTCGTCTTCCCTGATTTAATCTGCGTCTCGCGTTCTAAATCCAAATGAGTCTTCATGTCGTTGGTGGCGCTGGCCTCGAGCAACCGCTTGATCTCGCCGATTGCAGCCGTCGGCGCCTGGGCTAGTTTTTCCGCCATCGACATCACCTTACTCATTAACTCCTCGTCGGGTACGACTGAATTTATCATTCCTATTTCAGCGGCGGCTCGAGCACTGATCAAATCGCCGGTGAATAACAATTCGGTTGCTCGTTTCCATCCTACGAGCCGAGGCAGCATAAATGTTCCACCACAATCAGGCGTAAGACCGATTTTTATAAACGCCTGGTTGAAGCGAGCACTCTCCGCTGCAATTACTATGTCGCAGGCGAGCGCAACGTTACATCCGCCCCCGGACGCCACACCATTCACGGCTGCGATAAACGGCACCGGAGTTTGTCGAATCAACAGGATCGCGTCGTTCAGGAGTCGCAGTGGCTCGTCAAAAAACGCCTCGACGCGCCCGTCTTGCTGTGCGATCTCCTGCATCGCGCGCAAGTCACCACCGGCGGAGAACGCTCGACCCGCGCCTGTGATCACCATCGCTCTGGCGCCACGCTCGAGTGCCTCGCCGATCGCGGCCTTGAAGTCGTGTGCGACCTGCACATTGAGAGCGTTCAGCCGGTCAGGCCTGTTCAGGGTCAACACGCCAACAGCGTTGTGCATCTCAAGTTGGAGAGTTTCATAACTCATTTTAGAGCGTTCTTCACCTTCAATCGCGTAGACTACTCGCGCTGCGGAAAAATTCCCGTATTGTCTTAATGTTTATGCCCGAAGCTAGCTCTTCGCAACAGCCGCCCTGAACTCAGGTCCTTTGCTGCGCGCGACTCGCGCTAAAACAATCGCTGCATAAAACCGGCCTGCCCGTCGATGGCTTGAACGGCACTGAGTCGTTCTTACCACATTGATCGCAGGTGATCTCAAATCTCTGACGGTCCCCTCCTCCTTGTTGTTTAGAGCCGCCGAAGTTGGCACGCCTTGCGTCGCGGCATGGCTTACATCGCTTCGGGTGAGTCAGGTTGCGTTCCCGGTAATACTCCTGTTCCCGTTCCGTGAACATGAACGGAGCGTTACACTCCGAACATGTAATTTCAAGGTCTGGCATCGCGGTTTCTCCCGAGAGTGAAAACGAGGACGTTCACTCTCTGCTCTTCGGAGCGCTGGCGTCGCGTTTCTTTCAACCACAGAATGTGGCCCGAAAGCGCTGTTTTATAAA
>DATNDM010000172.1:0-3347 GCA_035553235.1 Pyrinomonadaceae bacterium
GCCTTTCATCTGAGAGAAGTCATACTCCGGTCTCAGATCGTCGTCCTCCTCCTCAGCTTTCTTCATATGCTCTTCTTTCTCCATATGTCGCTTCACGAGCGCTGATGATTCGCACTATCTTTTCGTCATCGGTATGGGCGATCACCAGAATCTTACCGGATTCCGATGCCCCTATGATAATAAACCGATCCTCATCATGGGAATGATCAGGATCCGGAAAAGTCTCAGAGAGTGGATCATCAAAAACGGTCGTCGCCTCTTCGAATGAGATGTTGTGCTTTTGAAGATTTCGCGAGGCTTTTTTCTCGTCCCACTCAAATCGCATCAGCGAAATATACTATGTGAGTTCAGCCTTTGGTCAAACTCTCGAACTCTTCCGGCGTCCGGGGCCAGTCGTCTTTTAATAGACGTGAAAGGGCGCGGTCGGCGAGGAGTTTTCCGCCGGTCTGGCAGGTGGGGCAGTAGTTGGTTTCGTTAGAGCCGTAACGAATGCGTTGGATTTTGCTGCCGCAGCGTGGGCAGGGCTCGCCGTACTTGCCGTGCGTCGCCATGTCGGGACGGAATGCGGTTACTTTTTCGGGGAAGCGGTCACGCGCATCAGATCGTAGACGCTCGGCCCACTCAGTCAACGTCTTCTTGATCGACGTGAAAAGGTGTTCGACGTCCTTGTCGGAGAGTTTCTGAGTTAAGGTGAACGGAGACAGACGCGCTTCGAAGAGAATCTCGTCGGAGTAAGCGTTGCCGATGCCGCTGAGTATGCGCGGGTCGGTGAGTGCGCGCTTGAGCGTGTGATTCTTCGCGCGAATCGCACGCGCAAACTCATCGAGCGTGGCGTCGAAAACTTCCAGACCACCCGGATCGAGCTTATCAAGTCCCGCTTCACCTTCGACCAGGTGCAGCGAAGCACGCTTCTGTGTTCCAGCTTCGGTTAGAACCAGGCTGCCGGTGCTAAAGTCAAAGACAGCCAAACTTCGGCCTTTTGCAGCCTTGGCGCGCTCGTCGTACCAGTGCAGCCGGCCCGCAATCATCAGGTGCAAAACCAGCCACAGATCTCCCTCAAGGCCGAAGCAGATCCGCTTGCCTAGCCGGCGCAGCTCGACGATCTTTTTGCCTTCGACGCTGGACAGAGGCGGCACGGCCGTTCGCAGTAAAAAAGGACTCGCGATTCGGACGCGTTCGAGAATACTGCCTTGAATTCGTTTCTCGAGAGCCTCGATATAAACGACGATGTCCGGCAGTTCAGGCACTAATTGTAAGTCTGCTAAACGGTACTGCGGCTCCTCGCGATGCGCCAAATCCACAGCACAACGATGGCGCCGAGTATCGAAAGCAGGAGACCAGCGGGATGAAATCCGGTGCCCTCATTTCGCCAGATGGCCAAACTCACCAAGCCTCCAACGAGTGAGCCGACGATACCTAAAACTATCGTCGCGACGATGCCCATCGGGTCTCGCCCGGGCATGATCAGACGCGCCAATGCACCCGCGATCAATCCTATGATTATCCACCAAATGAAATTGATCATCTGTTGACCTCCTTGTGTGGCGCGTTTATATCACTCCTTTGCAGCGGATGCGAGTCTGCGAATGTTTTCTCACAGAACCGCCAGAAACCGAACAAAAAATAAAAGAAGTCAGGAAGTGAGGCTTGCGCGTTCACTTGACGTGAGCGCCCGGCCCTTTCGTAAACAGTTGAACTAGTGCAGGATTGCCTGGATGAAAACGTTGATGCGAATCGTCGTCGTGGTCCTGGTTATCGGTGTGATTTACTTTGCGACGATTGGGCGAGACCAGTTTTATGACGTGCTCGACGTCCTCTACGATTTCGTCCAGGCGCTGGCCGGCGGCTATCTCAAGAAGTAAATCCGCGGTTTTAATCCGCCGAACACTTCAAATTGATGCACAAAAAGCTCAAAATAGGTTTGTGGCTAAAGGTTAGTAGCCTCCACAACTCTTTACAAAACGTAGCAATAAAACAACGACTCCTTAATCGAATTTCAAGTCGCGTTTGAGACTCTGTCTTCATGCGGCAACATTATCGATTGATTCATGAACGAAGTACTTCACTGGGGTTACTGGTTATAGTCGTCCTGATTTCCGTTTGTTTTTTACTACGAACTGACCTCGCTCACAGCGCCCTGCAGTCGCGCGAGCAGACTTGTTCCGAAGGTTGGTACATCACGGGCTACTACGTTCCGCGTGAAGACGAACTGCCCGACGCGACGGAGCAGATTTCCGTCGAGCGTGAGGGCGATCTGAATTTCAGTCAGAAGTTTCTTAACGAGATTCGCACGGAAGGCTGGGGCATCACGCGCTTTGGTTGGGCGCTTGGCTACTACTCGGGGCGGTGGCACCGTTCGGACACGGGGCCGCTCGATGCGGGTGGAAATGTTCTCGCCGAGGGCATAATCGCAATCGATCGCGCTTTGATCCCGCCGGACGCGCACGTCCAGATCTCGACACTGCCGACGCCGTGGGCGGCCAAGACTTTCCGCGCCACAGACATCGGCAATGGCATCGTCGGCCAGCACATCGATGTGTTCACCGGCATTGGCCTGGCCGCGGAGCAGGAAACGTTTCGCATCACTTCAGAAAATAATCGCGTGTGCTTCATGCGCGACTAGTCCACAAAGCTAACGGGCTTTATCCACAGATTACGCAGACTGCTTATGACATCTGCGTAATCTGTGGATACACTGTTCGGAAGTTATGAGCAACGCCATAGCCACGAATCTGCCGAAGGAGATGCAGGCGCATCACTACCCGATCCTCTATCAGGTTGAGGATACGCATTGGTGGTATGTCGGCCGGCGCCGAATCATTCGGTCACTCGTAGAAAAAATCCGGGCAACGCTGAACAATCCGAATCCGCGAATTCTCGATGTTGGTTGCGGCACGGGTGCGAATCTCAAGATGCTCGCGGATTACGGGAGCGCGGAAGGCGTCGATATCTCTCCGCAAGCCGTCGAATTTTGTCGCGAGCGCGGTTTGAACTCGGTCAAGCTCGGGGCTGCGGAGCAGTTACCATACGACGACGATTCGTTTGAACTCGTCACCGCACTCGACGTCATCGAACATCTCGACGACGACGTCGCGGGGCTGCGCGAGATGAGAAGAGTCTTGCGTCGCGATGGACGCGTGTTGTTGTTTGTTCCGGCGTTCATGTTTTTGTGGGGCGTTCAGGATGATGTGAGCAATCACCGGCGCCGGTACACGTTGCCGGGTTTGGTGAAGGCAGTTGAAGCGGCGGGGTTTGCGGTCGAGTGGTCCAGCTACGCAAACGTCAGCTTTTTCCTGCCGGTGCTGGTTGTGCGTTCGGTGATGCGGTGGCTGGGATTGCGCGCGGCG
>DATNDM010000173.1:0-3549 GCA_035553235.1 Pyrinomonadaceae bacterium
GGCGTCAAGTTGGGTTTGCTGGACCAGCACGTCCACTTCAAACCCGGCTCGACGGTGCATGAGTCAGCGCTCGCCGCCTTCGGAAGGCTCCAGCAGATCGAGCACGAGATGCACGAGCTCGAGCATCGCATGGCTAATGCCGGAGACGATCTGCAAAAGATTCTCGAGCGCTACAGCGATCTGCAACAGGAATTCGAGCATGAGGGCGGGTTCGAGTACGCAGCGAAAGCCGAAGCGATTCTTCAGGGACTCGGCTTCGATCGCGACATGTGGTCGCTCGAAACAGACAAGCTCTCGGGCGGCCAGCAAAACCGTCTCGGCCTCGCGTGTTTGTTACTTGCAGCGCCCGATGTTTTGTTGCTTGACGAGCCCACGAACCATCTCGACGTGAACGCGGTCGAGTGGCTCGAAGAGTTTCTACAAACCTACTCCGCCGCTTACGTGATAATCAGCCACGATCGTTATTTCCTCGATCGTTGCTGCCGCCGCATCATCGAACTCGAGAACGGCCGCGCTTCAAGCTACACCGGCAACTATTCTGACTACCTCGTCGAACGTGAAGAACGTCGCGAAGCGCAACAACGCGCGTATGACAACCAACAACAGTTGATCGCGAAGACGGAGGAGTTCATTCGCCGCAACATCGCCGGGCAAAAAACAAAGCAGGCAAAGTCGCGGCGCAAGATGCTCGAGAAGCTCGACCGCATCGACGCCGTCCGTCGCGATGAATCGTCAGGCGACTTTCGTCTCGGCGCGATTGAGCGGACCGGCAATCACGTGCTCACCGTAAACCAGGTTACGATCGGCTATCCTGACAAACTGCTCGCGCGCGACATCTCTTTTCTGCTCCGGCGCGGCGAATGTCTTGGCATCATTGGTCCAAACGGCTCCGGCAAGACGACGTTTTTGAAAACGATTCTGAACAAGCTTGCGCCGCTGGCTGGCGAAGTGCGTTGGGGCTCGAAAGTCCAGATTGGTTACTACGCGCAACAGCTCGACGATCTCGATGATCGGAATGAGATCATTATGGAGTTGCGACGTGTTGCGCCCTCGACTGTAACGGCCGGTGAGTTGCGCTCGTTTCTCGCGAAGTTTCTGTTCACCGGTGACGACGTGTACAAGCACGTGCGCGATCTTTCCGGAGGTGAGAAGGGAAGACTCGCGCTCGCGAAGTTGATCTATTCGCGTGTGAACGTGCTCGTTCTCGATGAGCCGACGAATCATCTCGACATTCCTTCGCGCGAAGCGCTTGAAGAAGCGCTGTCTGCGTATGAAGGAACGATCGTTACGATCAGTCACGACCGTTATTTTCTCGATCGCGTGGCGACGCAGATCCTCGCGTTGGATGGTGTTGGCGGCGCCGAGCATTACGACGGCGATTACACGGAGTATCACGATTGGAAACTCGGTCGACGCGACGCTGCTCCCGCTCTGAACGTGGTTCCATCTGAGAATCTGGTGAGTGTTGCGACTCCAGTAGTCGAACCTGAAGAGCCGGCGCCCGTCAAGAAAGCCGCGCCTGCACCAAAGAAGCCCGGCGTTAAGGTCGTCAAGAAAAAGAAGCCTGATACGCGTACGCCGGAGCTCGTCGAGACTGACATCGCGCGTGCCGAACAACGTCTCAACCAGATTTCAGAACAGATGGGTACGCCGGAGGTCGCTCGCGATCCCGACAGGCTGATCGCGCTCAACGATGAGTACCAGCAGACCGAGACTTCGCTCCGCACGCTTTACGAAGAATGGGAGCGCGTCACCGAGCCCACCATTTCTCGCTGATCGCGGAATGCAAGTCATTTGTTAAGCGAGTAGTGCGCGTGTGGTCCAATCAATCACGCCAGTCACAGAAGCGTTCACAACAGGGAGAGCGATCGTGGCTCTCCCTTTTTTTGTAAACATCTCCAACGAACGGAATTGGCCCGCTTCCATCAAACCTACGAAAAATTAATTTTCTTCGCGTGAATAATTTTGACTGGATCCAGAACTCGCAATCGCCAGATCCAAATTGGTCAAGAAGCTCATCGTTGCTGATCGTCTAAGACTCTCAACCACCGTTCTCTCCGTTTTCGAAGCCCATCAGACCACCGCTCGGCACACGCGTTGCGCACTGCAAAATTCGATCGGGTCGTGGTCCACGGAGCATTCAAAAAATTGATTTCACTCCGTCTCTCAATTGCCCGACCGGCAAATACTCATTGCTAGTCTTAAGAAAGGAAGAGCAAAAATGAAAAATTTTTTCAGCTTGCTTTTGGCTCTATTCGTGGTGCTGGCCGCAACGGCGGTCTTTGCCCAGGAGACTTCGACTACGGGATCTATTTCAGGCTCCGTTCTCGACACTAATGGATCTGTGGTTCCCGGAGCGGCAGTGAAAGTAACAGGCCCACTCGGCGAACGCACAACGACAACTTCTGATCAAGGTTCCTTCGAAATGCAGGGCCTTGTTCCTGGAAGCTACACGGTGAGAGTTGAGAAAAGCGGTTTCAAGTCCGGTGAGGTAACCAATGTGGTCGTGCTCATCGGTAAATCAACTTCAACCAGGATCGCTTTGCAGGTAGGAGACATTGCCGAAACTGTAACCGTGATCGGCGGCGGCGAGGGCATCGATCAGGGGAGCACGCAGACGAGCTCGAACCTGAATGATCAGCTCTTTTCAAATGTTCCCGTGACTCGCGGTGTTTCCGGTCTGTTTTATCTCGCGCCGGGAACGACGGACAGTCTCGGTGGCGGTCGTGACAATCCTTCCATTTCCGGAGGCTCCGCACTCGATAACCTCTATGTCGCCGACGGAGTCAGTATCACCGACTCAGCTTTCGGCGGCATCGGAACTTTCTCTCGTTCATATGGCGCGCTCGGCACTGGCATCAATACCTCCTTCATCAAAGAAGTTCAGGTGAAGACTGCCGGCTTCGAACCGCAATATGGGCAGGCGCAGGGCGGCATCATCAACATCGTGACGCAATCGGGCAGCAACGAGTATCACGGCTCCGTTTACGGATTCGCGAGCCCCGAAGCTTTTGAAGCGACGCGATTACAGCCCGACGATTTTCCGCGCCGGAATACTGGTGGGAAGATTCTGCATCAGGAGAACTATGACTTTGGCGTGGACGTCGGCGGTTATGTTCCGGGCGCACGCAACAACCTTTTCTTTTTCGGTTCCTTCAATCCGAGCATCAGACGAGACATCGTCCGCGGCGCTGAAGCGAACGCATTGAGCACTACTGATTCGGGTTTGAGGTTGATTCGTGGTCCACATTTCGCTAATCGCACACGCAGCTATAACTACGCGCTGAAAGGCGAGTGGCTTATCAACTCGAACAATCAGATGACGTTCTCCATCTTCGGAGATCCATCGAAGACAAACAAAAGCACTTTCCCGAATCCCGGCAGACCACTCACGATCGACAATACAACCTCCGACAGTATTCTCGATTACGGCACTCGCAACATGGCCCTCCGTTACAACGGCAACTTGTCGCCGACCACGACGTTCAATGCGTCACTTGGCTTCGGCAGGACGCGTTTCAGCGAGACAGGTTTCGACAACTTCAACCA
>DATNDM010000174.1:0-2322 GCA_035553235.1 Pyrinomonadaceae bacterium
CGCATAGGTTTCAAATAGAGTGTATCAATAATCCGTCTCTGAGCTTCGGCTCAAACCACGTCGACTTCGGCGGCATGCTCTCGTTTGCATCCGAGACCAGCAAGAGTTCTTCGACAGTCGTCGGATGCAGTGAAAACGCGACCGCGGCTTTGCCTTCGTCTACGAGGCGTTCAAGCTCTTTGGTACCACGCAGGCCACCGATGAAGTCGACGCGCTTGTCGGTACGAATATCTTTGATGCCGAGGATCGGATCGAGAAGCCGGTCCTGAAGAATGCTCACGTCGAGCATTGCAACGGTGCCGGTTGGCAGCGTCGCCGCGGGAGAGAGTTGCAGTCCGTACCACTTGCCGCCGAGATACATGCTCCAGTGACCGCGCTTTGCCGGCTCCGGACTCGCGTTCTCACTGATGGTGAACTGACTTCCTAACTCGTCGAGAAACTCTGCGCGCGTCATGCCGTTGAGATCATGGACCGTGCGATTGTAAGCAAGGATCTGCACTTGCGAGTCTGGGAAGATCACGGTCAGGAAATAGTTGTAATCCTCGTCACCTGTGTGCGCGAAGCTTTGTTGTTTCAACTCGGCGCGCGCGCGGCTCGCACTTGCCGCACGATGATGACCGTCGGCGATGTAAAGCAGCGGCACTGACGCAAAACTCTTCACGAGCGACTCAGTTTCAGTCAAACGCCAGATCGTGTGACGAACGCCGTCCCGCGCAGTCAGATCGAACAACGGCTCAGCGCTGATCGCTGCCGCGACTTGTTCGTCAATCTCAGGTCGTGCTCTGTACGTCAGAAACACGGGTCCGGTTTGCGCCTTCAACATCAGCATGTGTCGCGTGCGATCGTCTTCTTTGTCGCGGCGCGTGCGCTCATGTTTACGAATTGTGCCGTTGTCGTACTCATCAATCGAGGCAACGGCTACGACGCCGACCTGTTCGTGGTCGCCCATGATCAGGCGATAGAGATACAGACTCGGCTCCATCTCCTTTTCGAGTGGCGCCTCCGCGATCAGTTTTTCAAAGTTCTCGACGGCCTTTCGATAGACCACATCGCTGTGAATATCTGTGTCGGGCGGCAGATCGATTTCCGGCCGCGACACGTGCAGAAAACTAAGCGGATTTCCGTCCGCGAGCGCGCGGGCCTCGTCAGTGTTGACGACGTCGTAAGGAACGCTCGCGACCATTTGGGCGCGGTCAGCTTGTGGACGCAAGGCCCGAAAAGGACGAATGATCGCCACAGAACCTCCTGATGATGAAACGTGAATTAAGACTTTATTTGATGGCCTAAGACTAGCCGTTTGGGTGCGAAAACTCAAACTACGCTAGAATCAAGCGGCGCACGAATGAGCAAGATTACGAAACCAATTCGGCTTTTGTCGCGCGGCACGCGCAAGCTGGTAACACGGCCCGGTGAAGCGTGGCTGTTGTTGCGGATGGCGTGGTGGGTCGTAGTTCTTTCGGCGACGGCGCGTTGTTACTCACTGCCGCGCGCGCTCCAGATCGTGGCCGGTGGTCAGAAGAGATCAGAGGAAGCGTTGAATCGTGACGATCTGGCCCGTGCGATCGATCTGCTTCTCTCGGCTGACATCCTGATGTTCACGCCCGTCTGTTGGAAGCGGGCGGCGGTCTTGCATCGATATCTTTCGCGCAGCGGAACGCAGACGCGAATCATCTTCGGCGTGCGGACCGAAAGCGACGGCGCAGTAGACGGTCATGCCTGGCTCGAAGCCGACGGCCAGCCGATCCTCGAAACCACTCCTTCTGATTACGTCGTCACCTACAGCTTTCCTTAAACGCGGATTCACGCGGATAAACGCCGATCTGCGTTCATCCGCGTGAATCTGCGGCTAAAAATAAATCGTGTTTACGGCAGAGCTTCGACGTTGATGAAGAACTTAAAGCTCCCTGTTTGCTGAATGCCAAGCAGGAATCTCACATCGAGACTCGCGCCATTCGCTAACGGCGTCGCGAGCGTTACCGTTCCAGCCGACATCGACGAATTGAATCCGCCGCCGTTCGGCTGTGATGGTGGTTGCTCGAGCGTTGTCCCCTGAACAGTTACGTTGCTCGTACCGCTGCCGCATGGTGGACGATCCACCGTAACCACAACCGACGTCGAGGTTCGCGGACGCAAATCGGCAATGCCGCTCGGCGCCGGGAAGGTCGTCAAGTCAACCACGCGAAAACGCAAGCGCGTCACGTTTCCTCCCGTGTTGTTCACGACCGTCCTGCGGATGTCCAACGTTCCGAAAGTGGAGTTGTTGGGCGGATCCGAAGTGAAGTCGCGAACGCGATTCGGTGGTGATGCCGGCGCGACGCAGAC
>DATNDM010000175.1:0-3373 GCA_035553235.1 Pyrinomonadaceae bacterium
CGACGTCGACGAGTCGACGCGTCAGGTAACCCGAGTCAGCAGTTTTGAGTGCCGTGTCAGCCAGACCTTTGCGAGCGCCGTGTTTCGAGATGAAGTACTGCAACACGTTCAAGCCCTCGCGAAAGTTTGCCTGAATCGGGGTCTCGATGATTTCACCCGACGGGCGCGCCATCAGACCACGCATACCGGCAAGCTGGCGAATCTGCTGTGCGCTACCACGAGCACCGGAGTCGCTCATCACGAGGATCGGATTGAGCTCGCCGCTGGCGCGCTCGCGATCGTCCATCGCCTTGAACATCTCCTTCGCGACCTTGTCAGTCACTTCAGACCAGATCGCGATGACCTTGTTGTAGCGTTCACCGTTCGTGATGACGCCGTCGAGATACTGTTGCTCGACCGCGATCACGTCTTTGTCAGCCTTGTCGACGAGCGGTTTCTTGGCGCTCGGCGTCACGAGGTCGTCAATACCGATCGAGATGCCCGCTTTCGTCGCGTACAGGAAGCCGAGGGTCTTGAGATCGTCAAGCATCTTGACCGTCATCTCATGGCCCAGTCGGATGTGCGAATAGTTAACGAGCGACTGGAGACCTTTCTTCTTCAACGTGCCGTTGATGAATGGCAGGCCGGCCGGGATGGAATCGTTAAAGATGACGCGACCGACGGTCGTGTTGATGACGCGCCGCACGTCGTCCTGAACTGTCGCACGCAGGATGTCCTGCGGATCGTGTTCCTGCACGAGGTCGATCAAGTCGCCCTGGATGCGGAGTTTGATCGGCGTCTGTGTCGTGACTTCACCAGCGTCGAGCGCGAGTAAAACTTCCTCGAGCGAAGCGAACACACGGCCTTCACCCTTTGCGCCCGGACGATCGCGAGTCAGGTAGTAAATGCCGAGCACGATGTCCTGTGAAGGCACCGCGATCGGCTGGCCGCTCGCGGGGCTCAGGATGTTGTTGCTCGAAAGCATCAGCACTGCGGCTTCGATCTGCGCTTCCGGACTGAGCGGAATATGGACCGCCATCTGGTCGCCGTCGAAGTCGGCGTTGAACGCCGTACACACGAGCGGGTGAATCTTGATCGCTTTACCTTCGACGAGCACCGGTTCAAACGCCTGGATGCCAAGACGGTGCAGGGTCGGAGCGCGGTTCAGCAGCACCGGGTGCTCGCGAATCACTTCTTCCAGAATGTCCCAAACGACAGGCTCCTGCCGTTCGACCATTTCGCGTGCCTGCTTGATGGTGGCGGCGTGTGCCTGTTTCTCGAGCTGGTTGTAAATGAACGGCTTGAACAACTCGAGCGCCATCTTCTTCGGCAGACCGCACTGATGCAGTTTCAGCTCCGGGCCGACCACAATAACTGATCGTCCCGAGTAGTCGACGCGCTTGCCGAGGAGGTTCTGACGAAAACGTCCCTGCTTACCTTTGAGCGTCCCACTCAGCGACTTCAGCGGGCGATTGTTCACACCACGCAGCACGCGTCCGCGACGGCCGTTGTCAAACAACGCGTCCACCGCTTCCTGAAGCATGCGTTTTTCGTTGCGCACAATTACTTCCGGCGCGCGCAACTCCATCAGCTTCTTGAGACGGTTGTTGCGATTGATTACGCGACGATACAGATCGTTGAGATCCGAAGTCGCGAAGCGTCCGCCGTCGAGCGGCACGAGCGGTCGCAGCTCGGGTGGAATCACCGGAATCACGTCGAGAATCATCCAGTCGGGCCGGTTTCCTGATTTCAGGAAGCTGGTCGCGACTTTCAGACGCTTCGAGTATTTCAACTTCTTCTGCTGCGAAGTCTCTTCCTTCATCCGCTTGCGCAGATCGGTGGCGAGCTCTTCGACGTCGACCATCGCGAGCAATTCCTTGATCGCTTCCGCGCCCATCTTCGCGACAAACTGCGCTGGATAGTCACGCACGAGCTCGCGATACCGTTCATCGCTCACGAGCTCACGCTCTTTCAGTCCCGGCACGTCGCCCGGATCGATCACGATGTACGACTCGAAATAGAGGACCTTTTCGAGCTCGCGCAAAGGGATGTCGAGCAAGTGGCCGATGCGGCTCGGAAGACCTTTGAAGAACCAGACGTGCGAACACGGGCTGGCGAGGTCGATATGGCCCAGACGCTCGCGTCGTACCTTCGCCTGAGTAACCTCCACGCCGCACTTGTCGCAGATCACACCGCGGTGCTTCATGCGTTTGTATTTGCCGCAGAGGCACTCCCAATCAGCGACCGGACCAAAGATGCGCGCGCAGAAAAGACCGTCGCGCTCGGGTTTGAAGGTGCGGTAGTTGATTGTTTCTGGTTTCGTCACCTCACCATGCGACCATTGCCGGATTTTTTCCGGTGACGCAAGTGAGATACGAATAGCTTCAAAGTCTGGAGCCAGTTGCGTCTTTTCTTGTTGGAATCGAAACACTTTGATTTCTCCGTTGTTTTAGCCGCGGATTTGACGGATAAACGCTGATCTGCGTTCATCCGCGTAAATCCGCGGCAAATACTTCTTTACGCCTCTACCGCGCTTGTAACGATCGCTTCACCAATCCCGTCCTGCGCGCCGGCCCCGTCTTCCGCTGCCTTCTTGTTGATCAACTCAACGTCGAGACACAGCGACTGCAACTCACGCACGAGCACGTTGAACGACTCCGGCAAACCTGGATCGAAATCAGCTTCGCCTTTCACGATCGCCTCGTAGATCTTCGAGCGTCCGGCCACGTCGTCAGACTTGGCTGTCAACAACTCCTGAAGAATGTGTGCCGCGCCGTAGGCTTCGAGCGCCCACACCTCCATTTCTCCGAATCGCTGACCGCCAAACTGCGCCTTACCGCCGAGCGGCTGCTGCGTGATCAGGCTGTACGGTCCAATCGAACGAGCGTGGATCTTGTCGTCGACGAGGTGCGACAGCTTCAACATGTAGATGTATCCGACCGTCACTTTCTGCTCGAACGGGTCACCACTGAGACCGTCGTACAGCACCGCTTTACCCGACTCGTTGACGATCTCGGGCAGTCCGAGTTCGCGAGCACGTGCGCCGGAGAGCTGGAGCTTCTGCTTGATCTCGTTTTCAGTCGCGCCATCGAATACCGGCGTGGCGAAGTGCATTCCGAGAACGCGCGCGGCCCAGCCGAGGTGCGTCTCGAGGATCTGGCCCACGTTCATGCGCGAAGGCACGCCCAGCGGATTCAGAACGATCTCGACCGGAGTTCCATCCGGCAGGTATGGCATGTCCTCTTCCGGAAGGATGCGTGCGATGACGCCCTTGTTTCCGTGACGACCGGCCATCTTGTCGCCGACTGACAGCTTGCGCTTCATGGCGATAAAGACTTTCACCATCTTGATCACGCCCGGTGAAAGCTCGTCGCCCTGCCGCAGCTTCGCGATC
>DATNDM010000176.1:0-7023 GCA_035553235.1 Pyrinomonadaceae bacterium
CGCTGATCTGCGTTTATCTGCGTTCATCCGCGGCTAATATTCTTTGAATTGCGCGGCGCGTGTGTACGGTGGCGAGGTGACAGCGATATTCACTCGACGCGTACAAATCGGAATTGCCACTGATGCCGTCGCAAACGTGCGCCACCGCGATCGCGATCGCGTTGTCGTCTAAACTCGTGCCCACGAGTGCGGCTTCAACAGCTTTCGCGCGGTATGCTTTGACGCTGACGCCAGTCACGCCGATACCCGCCGACTTGCACGAACCATCGTCATTGAACGACAGATTCACGGCGATTCCTACGACCGCGAAACCTGACGCGGGATGCGGCACTTTTTGATAAGCCTGGCCGAAACGTCCACTCGGCTTCTTGATGCGAATCTCGCGCAGTATCTCACCGGGCTGAAGATCCGTCGTGAACAGATCGACAAAAAAGTTCTCGACGTTCACAGTGCGCTCGCCGTTTGGTCCAACAAGAACAAGGTCGGCGTCGAGCGCCAGCACCGCCGCGGGCCAATCACCGGCCGGATCGGAATGCGCGATGCTCCCGCCAATCGTGCCCTTATTGCGCACCTGAACGTCGCCGATGCTCTTCGCACACGCAGGCAGCAACGGACAGACTTGCTTCAGCAGGTCAGAAGATTCCAACTGGTAGTGCGTCGTCGTCGCGCCGATCAGGATCTCGTCGTCTTCTTCGCGGATATACGAAAGGGACTTGATGCGCGCAATATCGACCAGCAACTGCGGCTGCGCGAGACGCAGCTTCATCGCGGGAATCAGACTATGCCCACCCGCGAGCACCTTCGCGCCATCGAGATCGCTTGCGAGCAATGCGACCGCTTCATCGAGCGTCGCCGGAGCCTTGTAATCGAATGGTGTTGGAATCATGATCTGCTCCTAATGTCGGCTTTGCACAAAAACTCATGAATGCCCTCTTCTCTGTGCAATCTCTGTGTTCTCTGTGTCTCTGTGGTTGATGAATTCCGAGCAAAAACACACCACAGAGACACAGAGACACAGAGAACACAGAGGTTGCACAGAGAAATCAATATGTAGGGACTTTTTGTGCAAAGCTCCTAATGTCCCTTAATGATGCGCCAGACAGTCTCTGGCTTGACTGGCATGTCGATATGCGTCACGCCAAACGGCGCGAGCGCATCGACGATCGCATTGACGATCGCGGGCGTCGCTCCAATCGTGCCCGCTTCGCCGACGCCCTTAACGCCCAGCGGATTCACCGGCGACGGCGTCTCGGTTCGATCGAGCTCAAACTCTGGAACGTGTGATGCGCGCGGCACCGCATAGTCCATCAACGTTCCGGTGAGAAGCTGTCCCTGCTCGTCGTAGACCACTTCTTCGTACATCGCCTGTCCGATCGATTGCACGATGCCGCCGTGCACTTGCCCGTCAACGAGCAGCGGATTGATCACCTTCCCGCAATCATCGACCGCAACGTATTTGAGGAACTTGATGTCGCCTGTGTCTCGATCGATTTCGACAACAGCGATGTGCGTGCCGAACGGAAACGTGAAGTTCTTCGGCTCAAAGAAGTAAGTTGCCGACAGACCCGGTTCGGTGTCCGGCGGCAGGTCCTTCGCAACGTGTGCCGCGAGCGCGATTTCCTGGATCGTCAAGCTTGACTTGCCTTCGGTCTGCGGTTCAGGCAGCGCGCCTGCCGGTGCTTCGCCGACAGGCACCACCGGATCAGACGTTCCCGTTGCCGCCGCGGCTGCGGCTTTTGGGACTGAATACTGCCCACCTTCGAATGACACGCGCGAAGCATCGGCCTGAAGCATGTGAGTCGCGATCTTGTGGGCTTTCTCTTTCAGCTTCTGTATCGCGACATAGACCGCTGTGCCGCCGACCGCGGTCGCGCGACTGCCAAACGTGCCGATGCCGTACTGCACCACACCCGTGTCGCCGTGTATGACAGTCACATCGTTGAGATTGACACCCAACTCATCAGCGGCGATCTGCGCGAACGACGTTTCCTGTCCCTGGCCATGCGGCGACGCGCCGGTCAACACAGTGACTTTCCCCGTGGGTTCGATACGTACCGTCGCACTTTCCCAGCCACCCGCCGGCATCGCCTGTGATGGACCAAGCGCGCAAATCTCGACGTAGGTCGAAACGCCGATACCGATCAAACGTCCTTCGGCGCGCGCCTTCTGCTGCTCTTCACGAAGGGCGGCGTAACCGGCGATCTGCTGTGCTTTGTCGAGCGCCGCTTCGTAGTTGCCGCTGTCGTAGTCGAGGCCAGTCGCGGTGTGGAACGGAAACTCGTCCGGGGCAGGGAAGTTCTTGCGACGCACTTCGACCGGATCGACTTTGAGATCAGCCGCCACCAGATCGAGCGCGCGTTCGACGATGTAAGTTGCTTCCGGACGGCCCGCACCGCGATAAGCGTCGGTCGCCATCTTGTTCGTGAAGCAACCGATGATGTTCATCTGGATCGCGGGAATCCGGTAAGCGCCCGAGAGCATCAGTCCAGTCAACGTCGGAATCGCGGGCGTCAGCAGTTGATGATAAGCGCCGAGATCCGCATACACGCTGTAACGCAGTCCAAGCAAGGTTCCGTCTTCTTTGAATGCGACTTCGACGTCGCCGACCTGACCACGACCGTGAATCGTCGCCTGAATGTTCTCGCGCCTGGTTTCGATCCACTTCACGGGTTTGCCGAGCTGCATCGAAATCCAGCCGAGCAGCGCTTCTTCGGCGTAGACGTTCAACTTCGATCCAAAACCGCCGCCGACTTCCGGCGTGATCACGCGCAGCTTGTTTTCGGGGATGCCGATCATGATCGCGACTTGCGTGCGCATGAGGTGCGGGATCTGCGTGGACGACCAGAGCGTCAATTCCTGTTCGCCGGGGAAGTAGCGCGCCAGTACGCCGCGCGGTTCCATGGCGATCGGTGCGAGTCGTCTGTGCAGCACGCGCTGTTTGACAGTGCGATCGGCGGCAGCGAAAGCGGCGTCGACGTCGCCTTCACCCGAAGTGAGTTTGTAAGCGATGTTGGTGCCGAATGCTTCGTGAATGATTGGACCACCGTTAGCCGCCTGTTCGACGTCCGTCACCGCGGGCAGATCTTCGTAATCGACCACGATGAGATCGGCCGCGTCTCGCGCCGCATATCGATCAGTTGCGACTACGGCTGCGACGGGATGGCCCACGAAGTAGACCTTGTCCTTCGCAAGCACGCGATGATCGGGGACTTTCAAGTCAGGCAAAGCACCTGCACATGGCACCGGGCCGATCTTGTCCGCGACATCGTGGCCGGTGTAGACGGCGACGACTCCCGGAGCGGCGAGCGCGGCCGACGTGTCGATGCCGTTGATCTTCGCGTGCGCATAGTATGAGCGAACAAACGCGACGTGCAGCGTGTTTGGAAGCGCGATGTCGTCGACGTAATGTGCGAGACCGCGGATCAAACGCGGATCTTCAGTTCGCTTTACTCGTTTGCCAACGTACTTGTCAGTCATGATTGCCCTGCCTTTTTAGCCGCGTACTGCACGGCCTCGATGATGTGCTGGTATCCGGTGCAGCGACAGAGATTGCCCTCGAGCCCGTGGCAGATCTCTGCACGCGAAGGATCGGCATTTCGATCGAGCAACTGCGTGGCCGCCATGATCATGCCCGGCGTGCAATAGCCACACTGCAATCCATGTCGTTCCCAGAATCCCTCCTGCACCGGATGCAGTTCGCCGTTCTGCGCGAGTCCTTCGATCGTCGTAACTGACGAACCATCAGCCTGCACTGCAAACACGGTGCATGATTTCACCGCCTGCCCATCGAGCATCACAGTGCACGCGCCGCACAGCGATGTTTCACAGCCGATGTGCGTGCCGGTCAACTCCAGCACGTCGCGCAGATAGTGGACGAGCAGCATGCGTGGCTCGACTTCATCAGTATGAGAGACACCGTTCACGCTGAGATTGATAGCCTTTTTCATGAGCTACCTCACTTTTGATTTCTTAAGTTGTAGGAAGAATTATTCTGACGCGAACTTCTATGCCACTTTCGAACGAAAGTCAATACGCTCAGACCGTGGGCAGTGCCGTCGTTTTAGAGATTTCTCTGTGCAACCTCTGTGTTCTCTGTGCCTCTGTGGTTAAGAATTGTTCGTAAAAACAACCACAGAGACAAAGAGAACACAAAGGTTGCACAGAGAAGCAGTTCAAATTAGGTCACTCTTAGACAGTGGCTTTGTGAATCCGGCGCTGCAAACGGTGAATGGTGCGGCGGACGGATTTGAGTTGCGCGTGATCGTGCGCTTCTATCGCCGCTGCTCGTTGCGTTTTCAACTCACGGATGCGCGCTTTGATGGAGGACTTGTCGATGCCGACGACTGAGTGGTGCTCGTGTTGAATCCCGAGCGCTTTCGCGATCGCCACCGTGAGATGCTCCTTGTTCAACTGCGTGTAGCCCTGCACGGCCTCGTGTTGAATGTCTTTCGCCAGGTCGCGCAGTTCGGTCAGGTTTTTGTGTCTTAGTTGTTCGTATGTCAACTCCGCCATTGGAAACTCCTATTTAGTTACTGCTGCAAAAATTTGATCGAGATGATGTCGCAGATGGTCCAGGTAGTCGCGGACCAGGTATTCGAGTGTGGCCGGGTCCTTTTTGTCGACGAGATTGAAAGCGATCTGATCGAGCGTGTGCTGCGAACGAGGTTTAGTTAACACGTCCTCCGGGATGGCTGAGGCGACGTGGACGAGGTGCAGGTTGTACGAACTCCAGAGCTGAATCAACTCAGCCCATGAATCGTTTTGGTAGTTTTGTGAACTGACCCACTGGTCCTGCATGTAACCCGGAAAGACAAGATCGTCAGTGAACTGCGCGCGCACAAACCGCTGATGATTGTTCGTCGCCGAGTCGATCAAGTGACCGATAGTTTCTTTCGCGCTCCAGTCGGCCGGCGAATTCTTGTGGCTGCTTTGTGCTTCGGGTATGTCCTGCAGACGTGCCCTCGCGCTCACAATCGTGTTGCGAAAGTCGTCGAGAAACTGTTCGAAGCTGATTTGGCTGGACATGGAAGGTGGATAATATCACGTCAATACTGGAATCCCGTCCCCGAAAATTATCATCAAATCGGAACCGGAATTGGGAGTTTCACGTTTAGGTAACATGCGTTGGGTTAGACGATTTTCAAAACTGTTTGCGGTGCTTGCGGTCGGGTTGTTGCTGGTTGTCGTGACCGGTGCTTCAGACAGGTTGGTCTTCTACGCACACATTCTCAAGCTCTACACGCAGCAGCCTGATACAAAGCTCGCGATGCCGCTCGAGGACGTCAGAAAGAAAGAGATCGCCGACACATGGCAGGCCGCACGCGGCGTGGGGCGCCAGCATGAAGGCCAGGACATCTTCGCGCCGCGCGGCACGCCGATTCTTTCCGCCACTCGCGGGTACATCTACAACATCGGCGAGAACAACCTCGGCGGGCAAACAGTTTCGGTGGTGGGCGCCGGCGGTCGGGTTTACTACTACGCACATCTCGACTCGTACGCGAGAGGAATCAAGATCGGAGACCGCGTCACCACTCACACAGTGCTCGGCTATGTCGGCACCACCGGAAATGCACAAGGTACGCCGCCGCATCTGCACTTCGGCGTGTACACACCCAGCGGCGCGATCAATCCACTGCCGATGTTAACGGACCGCATCCCACCCACCGCGACGAGACAAGAGCCCGTTAACCACAGATCGAACAGACTGGTCTTATAGGTCTGCGTAATCTGTGGATGCAGCTTGTGCCTTTTTCTGCCTTCGGCTAGACTTTGCGCGCTTTCTGTTCATAGTTCACTAGCCACAACTTAATACGCCAATCGGAAGGAGCTCACGCATGCGAATGCGATTTCGGTATCTCCCTGTCTCGATCCTCGTTGTAACTCTCTTGATTTCCGTCATCCTGCTGGCGCCGCGGTCCGAAGCGAACAACTCGCCTCAGGATCCGCCGTCACCGCCCGCCGGCGCCACGGGCCAGGAACGTCCCGGCCGCCAGGAGCAATCACCCGAACCAAAACCTTACGATCGTGTGATCACGAAAGACGCCAAGTCAGACGAAGGCATCTTCACCATCCACACCATCAAGGACAAGGTCTACTACGAGATTCCCAAAAGCGAACTCGGCAAGGAGTTTCTCTGGGTCAGCCAGATTGCTAAAACGACGCTCGGCGTTGGCTATGGCGGCCAGGCTGCCGGCAATCGCGTGGTGAGATGGGAGCGCAAGGGCAACCGCATTCTGCTGCGCAACATCGTCTACGACGTAACCGCCGATCCGAAGCTGCCGGTGGCGCGCGCGGTCCAGGCTGCAAACAATGACACGATCATCATGGCCTTCAATATCGAAGCGTTCGGCAAAGACGACGCGGCCGTGATCGATGTGACCCGACTGTTCACGACGGAAGTCA
This sequence comes from Pyrinomonadaceae bacterium, assembly GCA_035553235.1. Lineage (GTDB taxonomy): Bacteria > Acidobacteriota > Blastocatellia > Pyrinomonadales > Pyrinomonadaceae > PSRF01. The sequence continues at coordinate 6,403 of DATNDM010000176.1, forward strand.
CGGAACTCAGTGCGCGGACACGTCTGCGTGCTCGCGGTTTCGACGCTGCGCGCTCCTTTATCGAAAAAACGAAATCATTCCCGACAAACATCGAAGTCGAAGTTTCGCAAACTTACACCTCACCACCGGAGACGACCCCCGCCGGCGGCGGCGGTGGACCACAACCCCCGCCGAATCCGTTTGCGCAAGGCATGCGCGCCGGAACAAACGCGACCGTTGTCATGCACTACAGCATGGTGAAGTTGCCCGAGCAGCCGATGATGCCGCGGCTGTTCGACGATCGCGTCGGGTATTTCACGATTCGTAAAACTGACTACGGCACCGACGAGCAGCGTGCGGCGCAACGCACCTACATCACGCGTTGGCGGCTCGAGAAGAAAGATCCGAATGCCGAACTCTCCGAGCCGATCAAGCCGATTGTTTACTACGTCGATCCAGCCACGCCGACTAAATGGGTCTCGTGGATCAAGAAGGGCATCGAGGACTGGCAGCCGGCCTTCGAAGCCGCCGGTTTCAAGAACGCGATCATCGCGAAGGAAGCACCGTCGAAAGCCGAAGATCCATACTGGGATCCGGAAGATGCGCGCTATTCAGTTATCCGTTACCTGCCGTCGACCATCG
>DATNDM010000177.1:0-8662 GCA_035553235.1 Pyrinomonadaceae bacterium
GGTCTCGATCACTCGGCGATGATCTTGTTGACAGTGATCGGCTTGATCGAAGAAGACCTCCGCTTCGGCACGGTCTTCGAGTCGATGCAGGGAACACCGGGCCAGCATCGCGTCACTCCCGGTTTGTTGAACTGCTGGGGACGCGACGAGCTGAACTGGTCCGACGCGCGCGCGAACGTGCGCAGGATGCACGAGCTCGGCTTGCTGCGCGTGATCAACCCCGAAGCGCCGCGACTCGAATGGGCGATGGAAGTGCCGAGTCCTCTCTGGGACGCGCTGCGCGGGGAGCAAAACAAAGTTCCCGGCCATGGTTTTCATTTCCGGCCGGCAGACAAGCTACTGTCGATCGATGAGTTGATTCTGCCTCCGGCATTGCACGAACAGGTACGCGCAATTCCAAAACTGTTTGTGTCGGGCGAGGCCGACGGCGTGCTCGTACGCAGTGCGAGTCGGAATGGACGCCGCACGCTGATCGGTGCGCTCGCGCGTGAACTCGGTCTCGGGTTGCTGGAAGTCACGCCTGCGTCAATCGCCGATGACGAGCGTCTTCGCCTCGTTGGACCACTCGCCACCGCATTGAATGCGCTACCCGTGATCATTCTCGATCTCGCACCTCAGGAGACGGTTGAAGTGCGCCACCTCTCAGCTTGTCGATCGCCGTACGGCATCGTTGCCGGCAAGCAAGGCGGAGTCAGCGGCGATGGTGTCGAACGCGCCATCACGATCAATCTCGAAATGCCGGACGCAAACATGCGCCGCCGTCACTGGCAACACGCGTGCGCGGCGGACAAACTCGCGGATCTCGATAGCATCAGCCGTCGCTTTCGGCTCACGGCCGGCAACATTCATCGCTCTGCGCACCTGGCGCGGTCGTACGCCGCGCTGAACAAGCACGAAGCAATCACGGCCGCCGACGCACAGCGCGCGACGCGCTCATTGCACCGGCAGGCGCTCGACGCACTCGCCGTGCGTCTTTCCGTTTCCGGTGATTGGGATCAACTCGCCGTCGGCGACGACACGCGCCGCGAACTGGAAAACTTAGTCAGCCGCTGTCGTCATCGAGAAAATCTGCAAGCCCAAATCGGCGGCAAGACGAGCGCCGGCGTGCGGGCGTTGATGAGTGGTCCAAGTGGCACCGGCAAGACTCTCGCCGCGCGTTTACTCGCCTCGACGTTGCAGATGGATCTTTATCGCGTCGATCTTTCCGCGGTCGTCAACAAGTACATCGGCGAGACGGAGAAAACGCTGAACCTGGTCCTGTCGCGCGCGGAAGAACTCGACGTGATCCTGCTGCTCGACGAAGGCGACGCACTGCTGACGCAACGTACCGGCGTGCAAAGCTCGAACGATCGTTACGCGAACCTCGAGACGAATTTTTTACTGCAGAGACTCGAAGGCGAATCTTTCGACGGCATTTTGCTGGTAACGACTAATGCGGCCGAAAGGATCGATACTGCGTTTCAACGGCGCATGGACGTCGTGATCAACTTCTCTCCACCCGCGCCCCCCGAACGTTGGGCCATCTGGCAACTACATCTCCCGCGCGCTCACCGCGTCGACATCGGTTTGCTTGAAGAAGCGTCGGCGCGTTGTGCGATGACCGGCGGTCAGATCAAGAACGCCGCGCTGCATGCGTCGCTGTTGGCACTCGAAGACGGCGGCATCGTCACGTCCGCGATGGTCGAAGCCGCCATTGACCGCGAGTATCGAAAAGCCGGAGGCGTCTGCCCGTTGCGCCGAAACTGATCGCAGAATTTTAGCCACAAACAGGCACAAAAAGCTCAAAAAGAGCAGAACCTACTTTGTGCATTTTGTGCTCTTTAGAGAAGGGATGGCACGGCATTCCTGATACCACTCGCACAACCAAACCCACCACGACTCCCGCGCCTGTGAAGCAGCCGTCGCCCGCGCGTGGTCCAGCCGCTGCCGTGAAGAATCCTTCTGGTCCACCCTCGATGTTTCTGGGTGGAAAGCCCGTCGAGATTTTGGGCAAGATGTATTACCGCACGGCCAACGGCGAAGTGGTCGAGTTGCCCTCCGACATGACTGCCTCACAAGTCATTCAGCTCGAGGCCGAGGCCCGTGCCGCAATCACGAAGATCGGCAAAGGTCCACCGCCGCAGCCCGTCCCCGACGTAAAGAAACTCGATAAGAAAGAAGACAAGAAAACCAAGCTCAGTCCGTTTGCGAAAGGAAAGAAACCGGGCGCTGACGGCAAAGGTGGTCGCAGGCCGCGAGCAGGCGGTTCGCCTTCGTTGAACAAAGTCGGGAATGGCAAAGTCGCGCAGTACCTCGCGGCAAAAGCTGCGCCCGTCATGTCCCGGGGTTTCGCGCGTCTGCAACAACTGCGAACGGCCCAGCAGACGCACGACGAGGCGGCCGACAAACGCGCGCAGTCTGAAGCGTCCGTCGTTATTCCCGAAAGCGAAGGCCACTCGAAAAGCAACTCAGCGCAAGTCAACGTGGTCGGCGATCGTCCCGCGCCGAAGGTCGATGCGAACAAGGGCAAACAAACTCTCCAGGAAAAGCTGCGAGAGAACATGCCTCGGAAAATCGAAGACGTCGACAACTTCAAGCGCGACATGAAAGGGCAACACACCGGCGCCGAAGTTTTGAAAACGATGCAGGACGACAAGAACGCAGTCGTCTCGACGTTTCAGGACATGGGCCACACGCCGCCGCCCGCGCCGCGCGAACACGAACCGGAACCGCTGCCGCCGCCGGAACTCGCGCCCGGCACTGGAGCGCTGGGCCTCGGCAAGGACGGCATCGCGCCGCTGCAAAAAGAGCACACCGATCTTTCTAACTACACGAACGAAGGCGACAAGAAACTGAAGGAAGAAGGTGTCACGCAGGAACAACTCGACATGGTCGACAGCGGCGACCTGGCCAGTGCAAACAAAGAAAAGAAAGGAATGGAAACGGCCGCGAAGAACGAGCCCATCGCGGTGCAGAAGTTTGCGCAGGACCAGGGCAAGGGCGTCGAGCAGGATCTCAAGCAGGAAGAGGCCAAACGTCACGGGGACATGGTCGCGAAACGTAAAGCTGGTCTCGGCGCGACGCGCGCGAAACAGCAGGGCGCGAAGTCGGCGCTGGAAAAGAAACGTGAAGAAGTAGCCGCCAAGATCAATGGCATCTACACGGCCGCGCAGGACAAGGTTAAGAAGCGGCTCGCGGATCTCGAGACGCAGTCGATGAAGCGCTTCGACGACGGTAATGCGAAAGCGACGAAGCAATTCGAAGACAAGGTCAATAGCGACATCGATGCTTTCAAAGAAGATCGTTACTCGGGCATGTTTGGTTGGGCCAGGAAGATTCGCGACTGGATCAAAGGCATCGACGATCTACCGCCGGTCAAAGCCATCTTCGATCGCAATCGCGAACAATTCGTCGCCACGATCAACAAGCTTGTCGAAGACATCTCCGCCGATAACAAGCGCGTGATTCAGGAATGCAAGGACGAATTGGCGCGCGCGCGCACGCAAATCAAAGAATACGTCGACAAGCTCGGACCGAGCCTGAAGGACATCGGCAAGAAAGCCGCCGATGAAATGAATTCAAAGCTCGACGAGATGGACAAGTTCGTCGCGAAGAAGGAAGAAGATCTACAAGAGAAACTGAAGGACAAACAGACTGCCGCGATCAAAGCCATCGACGAAAAGATCGAGAAGATGAAAGAAGCGATGGCCGGCGCGCTGGCCAAGCTCGGCAAGCTGCTGTTGTGGGCGGCGAAGAAATTCTTTACCTGGGCGCTCGAGAAGTTTGGTTTCTCGCTCGGCGAGATTGAGAACATCATCAATAAAGGCGTCGCGGTGCTGAAGGCGATCTTCACCAAGCCAATCCAGTTTGTGAAGAACCTGATGAACGCGGCGATTCTGGGTTTTCAGAACTTCGGAAAGAATTTCCTGAAACATCTGAAGGACGCGCTCTTCGAGTGGCTCACCGGGTCGCTTCAGGGAATCGTGCTGCCGTCGACGTGGGACTTCAAAGGCATCGTCAGTGTCGCGCTGCAAATGATTGGTCTGACTTACGCCAACATTCGTTCGGTGATGGTTGAAGTGATGGGCGAGCCGGTCGTCGCCGGACTGGAAAAGACTTTCACGCTCGTAAAGACGCTGATCACTGAAGGGCCGATGGCGGCGTGGGACCAGTTGAAGGACATGGCCGGCGAGATGCGCGACGCGTTTATCGACGCGGTCAAGGATTTTATCAAGCAGAAGATCATTGAACAGGCGATTCAGTGGATCGTAAGCCTTTTTGTTCCGGGCGCGGGAATTATCAAAGCCATCATCGGCATCTACGACACCGTGGTGTTCTTCATCAAGAAAGCGAAGGACATCATGTCGATGATCTCGAACTTTCTCGGGTCCATCGCGGAGATCGCGGCGGGGAACATCGGGGCCGCGGCGGACGCAATGGAGAAAGGACTCGCGCGCGGACTGTCGTTGGTAATCAACTTCCTCGCGGCGCTCTTGCGACTGAGTGGCATCACGAACAAGATCCGCGACGCGATTCAAAAGATTCGAGACAAAGTTCGCGGCGTGCTGCTGAAGGTGGCGAAGTGGATCTGGGAAAAAGGGAAGGCGCTGGTCGGCAAGGTTGTGGGCGCCGTGAAAGCCGGTGTGACTTCAATCGCTAATTGGTGGAAAGCGCGATCGAAGCTGCAAGCGCCCGACGGCGAGCACACGTTGATGATCGAAGGAACGCAGGCCAAACCAACCGTGATGATCGCCAGCGTGCCACAGAGTCTTCGTGAATACCTGGCTGACAATTTGAAAGCCAAAGACATGAAGGCGATTGAGCCGTATCTCGTCGCCGTCGAGACTGAACCTTCGGTTATCAAGCAAAACGAACAGCCGGAGAAAGCTCAGCAACGCATTCAATTGAAACTGGATGCGTTGCGCGACGCACTGAAGGGCGTGTTGAAGATCGATGTGCCATCAACTGTGATCGTACACAAACCGACCAATAATCTCGCCAAGCGCGTCGTCGCGAAGCCTCTCACGCGCCTTGCTGGAAACACGTCACCTAGTGATGCAACCAGTTCGCTCCAGTCACACGGTCCGGCTCACCCGGGCCAGTTGCTGATGAACCAATTAAACACGGCAAAGAAGGGTGGTGTTGGATTTTCTCGTCTTCATATGGTGAGTTTTCGTCTGATGGGCCCGAACGAATCGTGGAACCTGGTCCCTGGTGATGCTAAGGCGAATGACGATATGAAACATGTAGAAGGTGCTACAGAGAAACTCCTCAAAGGTTCGACCTGGAAAGTGATCAAGGGCAAGAAGCGACGCACGTTCATTCGCTTTTATGACGTCTCGGCCAGTTACCAGTCGGCAGCCACGCCCGCGGGGGCAAATCAATTTGCCGATCGGATAACGATTCGCGAGGGAGTCTATGACCCGTTAACTGACGAAGAGTTGGAAGAGAAAACGCCTGGAATCACAGCGTCGAAATGTCCACCGGCGCCAGGCGCCATATCGCTAGCCAATTATTCCACTGATGGTGGGCCAACGCTCAATACGCTGCTCGGCAAACAGAAGAACCCAATCGGCGGAACGTTTCCGGAGAGTATCGGCACGATGATCGTCATGGCGCGGACAAAAATGGAAAACGCAACGCATACGGATAAGTTTAGTTATGAGCGTCTTCGTGACTACGGCACCGGGATCATTCGCGCCGGCGACATTGAAGGATTGATTGAACTGGTGCGGAAAGGTCAGGCCAACATCAAGTGAAGTATGTCTGTTGGACCACCAAGCCATCCACAGATTACACAGATTATTTTCTGCGTAATCTGTGGACGGCTTTGTCGGTGCCGACTTTGATTGTGAGGTTGTAAATGCCGCCAACCGCGGTACGAACAACAGCGAGTCCTAACGTAGCGGCAAAGGCCAAACCGTTGCCGCCGGCTCGCGCGTTTGCCAAACCGGCGCGCGCGGCAGGAACGAAGTTCGTGCGCGTGGGCGGCAAGCAGTCGCGCGATGACAAGAAGCGATTTGCACTTCCGAAGGAGTTTCGGCGAACCGCGGCGAATCATTATTCCGCCGTTTCATCGTTCGCAGCGCAAACAAACGCCACGAGCGCCGCGCAATCGATCGCAATCGATCTACACCCGTTTGCAAACGCGGTCCGTGAGCGCGATGCAACTCCGGAGATTACCGGCGCACGCAAACGCGCTTCCGTGGCAATTCAACTCGCGCAATTACCGACGCATGGCCCAGTCGTCCCACTCGCTGTTCCTCTGCACCCTCGTGTTGGCAGAGTCACAACCAAACATGAGCTGAAGAGACACGACCCGATCTCTATCAACAGCGCAGGTGCGCCGCTGCCGGTCGCGGTGCGAAATCCACTCGCGCGTACTTTCGCAGTCGATCTGACGCCGATCCGTGTACACACAGACGCCAGCGCGCAGCGCGTCGTCAAAAGCCTCTCGACCCGCGCATTCGCATACGGCAATCACATCTTCCTTGGTCCAGGTGAACAACCGACCGACTTGCGTGTGATGGCGCACGAAGTCGCGCACGTCGTGCAGCAAGCCGGCGGCGTCACGCTGCAGCACTTCACGCCGTCGATGGGCGATGCGCACGAACACGAGGCCGAGCAAGCTTCTGCCGCGGCCTTACGTGGCGAACGTTTCAACGTGCAACAACGGACCAGCCCGCGCGTGCAAGGCCTCAGTTTGAAAGATATCGGCATCGATGTTGAACTGCCCGATCCGCTCGATTGGCTCGCGGGTAAAGCGAACATGATCCCGGGCTTCCGCATGTTCACGATCGTGCTCGGCGTGAACCCGATCAACATGAGTGCCGTCGATCGCAGCGCAGCCAACATCCTGCGCGCCCTCATCGAATTCCTGCCGGGCGGCGGTTTGATCACTCAGGCGCTCGACAACTCAGGCGTGTTCGAAAAGGCTGGTGCTTTCGTCGAGCAACAGATTGCTTCACTCGGCATGACGGGCGACGCGATCAAGTCCGCGGTGACGGAGTTCATCGCGCGGCTGAGTCTCAAACGAATCCTCCTCGAGCCGGGCACTGTTTGGGAGGAAGCGAAGAGCATCTTCACGGTCCCGATCGATCGCATCATCAGTTTTGCGAAAGGCCTGGTCAACGGCATCATCGATCTGATCAAGGACGCGATCCTCAAACCAATCGCGAAACTCGCCGAAGGCACCGAAGGCTACAACCTCTTGAAAGGCATCCTCGGGAAAGATCCGATTACCGGGGAAGAAGTTCCGCGCACTGCCGAGACGCTGCTTGGACCACTGCTCAAGATGATCGGGCTCGGCGACGTCTGGCAGAAGATGCAGGACGCGAAAGCCATTCCGCGCGCCTGGGCCTGGTTCCAGACGACGATGTCGCAACTGGTTGGCTTTGTGAGCCAGATTCCGACTCTGTTCATCTCCGCGTTCAAGTCGCTGACGATCGAAGACATCATCCTCGTGCCGAAAGCGTTTGCGAAACTCGCCGCCGTGTTTGGCGGATTCATGGGCAAGTTCGTGAGCTGGGGTCTCGACGCGATGTTCAAATTGCTCGAAATCGTGTTCGACGTCGTCAGTCCCGGCGCATTTGATTACGTGAAGAAGACGGGCGCCGCGTTGAAGGCGATCCTGCAAAACCCGTTGCCATTTGTGGGCAACCTGGTGAAGGCCGCGAAACTCGGTTTTACAAACTTTGCCGCCAATATTCTTACTCACCTCAAGAAGGGCTTGATCGACTGGCTGACGGGATCGTTGGAAGGTGTTTACATCCCGACTGCGCTCACGCTGGTTGAGTTCGGCAAGATGGCGATCAGCATTCTCGGCGTCAGCTGGGCTCAGATCCGCGGCAAGATCGTCAAGGCGCTCGGTCCGAACGGCGAGATGATCATGAAGGGTCTCGAGCTAGCGTTCGATGTAGTCAAGGCCCTAATCACCGGCGGGCCCAAGGCTGCATGGGAAGTCATCAAGGACAAACTCACCGATCTCAAGGACACACTCGTTCAGGGAATCATCGATTTCGTGAAGGAGTCGATTGTCACGAAAGCGGTTCCGAAACTAATCGCGATGTTCATCCCGGGCGCGGGATTCATCTCGGCGATCATCTCGATCTACGACACGATCATGGTCTTCGTGGAAAAGATTTCGAAGATCATTCAGGTCGTCACCGCCTTCATCAACTCGATTGTAGCGATTGCGGCAGGCAACATCGGCGCGGCCGCGGCCAAGGTCGAAAGCATCCTTGGCGGCCTGCTGTCTTTGGCGATCAGTTTCCTCGCTGGTTTTGTTGGGCTCGGTAAAGTGACCAGCAAGATCATGGACGTGGTTAAGAAAGTCCGCGCGACGGTGGATAAGGCGATCGAAACCGCGGTGAATTGGATCATCGGCAAAGCGAAGTCACTGTTTAGCTTCCTGTTTGGCAAGGGCAAAGAGGCTCTCGAATCTCTGTTCGAGTGGTGGAAAAACAAAGCCCCCTTCTCCGATAAAAAAGGACAGTCGCACAAGCTCTTTTTCTCCGGCACGGGCAGCGGCGCGCGCTTGAAGGTGGCCAGTGCCGAGATGTTCACCGAAGAGTTTCTTGCGCGTGTTGAAAAGGTAATGGCGGACGATCCGGTAGCGAGATCGTTTGCGGGGCCATACGTGGGCCAATGCAAAGCGAAGAAGGCCGAGATCGATTCGCTCAAG